>CAMLGP010000030.1 GCA_946479535.1 uncultured Bacteroidota bacterium | reverse complement strand
AAACAGGCAGAATTCTCAAAACCAGCTGGTAACTAAGGGCCAGCAGCTTTTAATTGATGGATCCGCCTTTACGTTTGATCTCCAAAATCTCGTCTGTTTGCTCCCAGCTCAGCTTTTTGGCAACGATCCGCTTGTCCTTATCAAGCAAATAAACGGTAGGAAAGGTCTGCACATCATAGAGCTGGGAATATCCTGGAATATTGCCATCAATGCGGGTCTTTTCCTCCTCTTTGGAGTAATACACATTGGTCCAGTCTTCCAGGTGTTTGGTTCTAATAAAATCCAGCCAGTCCTGTTTATTTCCCTCCGTTTCTTTTGCTACTGCATATATCTTCACGCCATTTACTTTCCATTTGGCGCGATAAATTGAATCAATTTTTGGTAAAGTTTCCTTGCAATGGCCACAGGTAGGGTCCCAAAAGACCACAATTGAATAGGGCGCAGTTTCACCGTAAAGTGATTTGGATTTTCCTGCTGTATCCGGCAGCGTAATATTTTCCGCCGGGTTGCCCATAATATTTGCCATTAAACTATAAGCTCTGTCCGTGATCATCTTTTTCCCCTGCGGTGTAAGCCAATCGTAATCCTTTTGCGAGAAATATTTTTCATACAGGTGAACGAATACTGCGTCCTCCCACATGTACTTCATATTCAGATAGCGTGTCACGAACTTTACCAGCAGGAAACGGAACAATTCCTTGCTTGCACTTGCATAACCCAGCATCCAGTCAATTTCTTTGTTTACAGAATCGGCCCCGGGATACACAAGTGTATTAAAATATTTATCCAGTCTTTCCTCAAATAGCTGTGCCGGCGTACGGGAGATCCTGTCATCCCAGAAATTGATACCATCCCAGTAATGATCTTTGAAATATCGATATGCATAAGTGGAGTCATACTTCCCGGTTGGATGTTTTACAACAGAAGGGATCTGTGGCTCCTCCATTAAATGAAGTAGTACACTCAGTATATTATCTGGATATCTGGAAATAATATCCCTTCGGTATAAGGCTACTTCCTTATTGACCTGTTGCAAGCGTTGCGTCCAGAATGCAGAATCAATGGGTGTCTTTGCGGATTGAAGACCTCTATGTGCTGAATCAATCGATTGACCCTTTGTGTTCATATATCGCTGATAGGCATCAAACAGCTGGTTATCCTGAGAATTGATGAATTTTTTTCCAGTGGCCAGATTAGCTGTATCTGCGATCACAGAAAAATGCTGCTGTTTATCTATAAGGATCTCAAAGAATTTGTTGCGGGAAGGAAATACGATCAGGTAAATTCCACCCCCCAGGGGCTGTTTACCCTTCAAAACACCCTCACTTTTATCATTAAGTTTTACGGAATCAACAACCGGGTATTGCTTGCCGGAATAATGGCCCAGGTAGATATATTCATTCCTGAAAGGCTTCAAAGTGACCTTTATCTCATAACCATTTTGTGCAAAGAGACTTGCAGCTATCAGGATGGTGGGTAAGAAAAGCAGGATTTTCCTTGGAATCGGCATAATCGGTAAAGTTATCTAAAAACCTTTTTTCAGTTGTTAAAAAGATGTAAAACAGGCGTTAATGGTTGGCAGGGCGGAAGCCTCAAAAGCCTAGTTTTGCACCGTGGCTAGAAAAAATAAACATATAGTACTGGAAAACATCCTGGTGGAGGATTATGCGGCAGAAGGAAAATCATTGGCGCGCGTGGATGGAAAGGTGATTTTTATTGAAAACGTGGTGCCTGGAGATGTGGTAGATGTCAAACTGGGCAAGAATAAAAAGGATTGGGCTGAAGGTTGGCCCCTTCGTTTTCATAGTCTATCCAGTCAGCGAGTTGAGCCATTCTGCCAGCATTTTGGGGTATGCGGCGGCTGCCAGTGGCAAATGCTCCCGTATGAAAAACAATTGGAATACAAACAGCGACAGGTAAGGGATAATCTCCAGCGCATTGGAAAAATCAAACTCCCTGAAATGCAGCCCATTTTGGGAGCTGAAAGCACAAAATTTTATCGCAATAAATTAGAATATACGTTCGGGACCCGAGAGTATCTTTCGGCCCCCGAGTTCAACAAAAGAAAGCAGGAATCAGCCAGTTCTACTGAAACCATTGATCCTTCCAACAGAAATGTTTTCGGCTTTCATGCCAAAGGGTTTTGGGACAAGATCGTGGATATCCAAACCTGTTATCTGCAGGATGAACCTACCAATGCAATCAGGAATGCCATCAGGGAATTTGCCACCAGGAATAATTTGTCCTTTTATGATATCCGTCAACATACTGGCCTTTTAAGGACCATGCAGGTAAGACTCTGTACTACTGGTGAATTAATGCTGAACATTGTGTTCGGTGAAAATGATCAGAAAAAAATTAAGCTTTTGCTGGATTATCTGCTGAACAGCTTTCCGGGCATCACAACTCTTTTATATACGATCAATACCAAGAAGAATGACAGCTTGAATGACCTTGAGCCGGTTGTTTATCACGGAAAAGGATTTGTGATTGAAAGACTGGAAGATTTCCGGTTCAAGATCGGACCCAAATCTTTTTTTCAAACGAACTCAAGACAGGGAGAAGCGTTGTATAAGGTAGCAAGGGAATTTGCCGGATTAACAGGAACTCAAACTGTTTATGACCTGTATTGTGGAACAGGGAGTATCGGTATTTTTCTTAGCCAGGGAGCAAAAAGGATCATTGGCGTAGAATTGATTGAGGATGCTATTGCTGATGCAAAGGAAAATGCGGAGCTCAACAATTTGCAATCCACTTCATTTTTTGCAGGGGATGTGATTGATATTTGTGATGACAGTTTTTTTGCTGAGCATGGAAGCCCTGATGTGATCATTACTGATCCACCCAGGATGGGCATGCATGAAAAGCTGACAGGGAAGATCCTGGATATTGCAGCGCCGCTTGTTGTATATGTAAGCTGTAATCCCGCTACCCAGGCCCGTGATCTTGCCATCCTGGATGAAAAATATGAGGTGACGGCCATCCGTCCGGTAGATATGTTCCCGCATACCCTGCATATTGAGAATGTGGTACAGCTGAAGAGAAGGGACTAATTGAATTGACAAATAAGAGAATAAAAGTATTTTTGAGCCATGAGTGATTTTCGCTATACGCGCCCAAGCAGTTTCCCTCCCGTTATAAAGAACCTTATCATTATTAATGCATTGGTATGGGTTGCGCAATTGTTTTTTGATCAGCAGTATGATCTCTCAGGAAAATTGGGTTTGTGGCCCATTGGATCTGAACACTTCAAGCCCTACGAGATTGCCACCCACATGTTTGCTCATGCTACCTATATACCGGGTGGAGGTATCATGTTCTGGCATATCCTCTTTAATATGCTAATGCTGTGGATGTTTGGAAGGATATTGGAAAATGTGTGGGGTGGAAAACGATTCCTGTTTTTCTATCTTGCCTGTGGTGTAGGTTCTGCAATTGCTCACATGACAGTTCAGTATTTTGAATTCCGGCCAGTGGCGGAGGCAATTGAACAGGCAAAGCAATTAGGTAACATGGACCTTGCCCGGGCAATTGATGATAGGTACGCCGGATATGCTATAGGAGCATCAGGTGCCGTGATGGGTGTAATGGTAGCTTTCGCTTTCCTTTTTCCCAATACCGAATTACTTCTCTTTTTTGCAATTCCAGTCAAGGCCAAATGGGCAATATTGGGTTATGTGGCGCTCGATCTCTTTGGCGGCATTAATCCTGGCCAGGGTGATAACGTGGCTCACTTTGCACACCTTGGAGGCGCCATCACAGGATTTATTATTGTCTGGATCTGGAACAAAAGCAATAGACGAACGTTGTATTAGCAAATGACAAGGACAGAAAAAGCGCTAAATTTACCTTCGGAAAAGTGAGCTATGAGTTACAAGGAAAAAGAATACAGGCAACGCCTTTCTCTGGGCCAACGGAGCAATACTTTGATCTTACTGATCAGCATTAATGTTATCCTCTATATTGTTTTCGCTTTTATTTACGCTTTCTTTTATATGCAGTACAGGGATAATGGCCCTGAAGTTCGCTTTAATAACAGCGTTTTATCCTTGTTCACTCTTCCTGGCAGCCTGGACAAATTGGCTTCCCGTCCATGGACACTGATCACACATATGTTTGCAGATAACAGAATATGGACTGTGATCGGAAATATGCTTTGGCTCTGGATGTTTGGATATATACTACAGGACCTTACTGGTAACAGGAAATTAATCCCTATTTATTTTTATGGAGCTCTGGCAGGTGCCATCGCCTTTCTGGCCGCGGTTAACCTGGTGGATCATTATAGTGCCGCAAAGATTACACCTCCAATACTGGGTGCATCATCAGGTGTAATGGCTATTGCAATAGCTGTAACAACACTTTCTCCCGGTTATCGCATCTTTCCCATGCTCAATGGAGGATTTCCTGTCTGGATACTAACAATACTATACCTTGCTGTGGATGTAGCCCTCCTCTCAACAGATAATTCAGGACAGCAGGTTGCTCATATTGCCGGAGGTATTACGGGCTTTCTTTTTATCCATTCCTATCGAAAAGGAGTTGACTGGGGTGGATGGATGAATAATTTTTTTGACTGGGTCAATGACCTTTTCAATCCGGACAAACCTAAAAAGGGTAAATCAGTCCGCCAGGAACTTTTTTATAAATCTTCTACAAAGCCTTACCAGAAAAAATCAAACGTTACTCAGCAACGTGTTGATGAAATCCTGGATAAGATCAATCAAAATGGGTATGAATCCCTCTCTGATGAGGAGAAAGAATTATTAAAGAAGGCCAGCCGCGATTTTTAACGGCATTTCAACAGCTCCAGGGCTATAATCTTTTAAGCACATGTTGTAAATTGCAATATGGCAACCAAACTTCGTCGTTTTACCAAGCGATTACTCATCGTTGTAAACCTGGTAGCCGTACTATTCTTCTTACTTTCCTGTCTTGCAGCCTACCTTGATCCGCTAAACTGGTGGTACATTTCAACTCTTGCCCTGGCATTTCCTTTTTTATTGGTAATAGTGCTGATTTTTTTTGTATGGTGGCTGTTCATCCGGGTGAAGTTGGCACTGATCTCGGGCATCGCCTTATTCCTGGGTATAATAGGGATCTCTCATTTTTATGCTTTTCATATCCCCGCTTCCTTTAAAATGGACAAGGAAAAAACTTCTATCAGGGTTGCAACATGGAATGTGGCGCGGTTCATTGAAATGAAACGAAATAATAATAAGGGAAGCCAGACAAGATTGAAAATGATGGATATGATCCGTGAGCAGAATGCTGATATCCTTTGTTTGCAGGAATTCTTTCACTCAACAGACAATACATACTATGCCAATATAGATTATGTCCGTGATAAACTTCATTACCCCTATTATTACTTTTCACATGATGATGACGGCTTTCCTCATTTGACCGGCAGCATTATCTTTTCCAGGTATCCAATAATTGATACCGGTTTGATCCGTTATCCGCGGCCTACATTACCCGATGCCCTGATACATGCAGATATCCGTGTAAATAATGATACAATTCGCGTATATACCACACACCTCCAATCACTACAGTTTGGAAGGAATGATTATCAAAAGATCAACCAGATCAAAGGAGGGGAGGATAGCCTGCTTTCCAATTCACGTACCATCATCTCAAAGATCAAGAATGCGGTGATCAACCGGAGCCTTCAGGCTTACATTATCGGAGAAGTACTGGATGACTCACCGTATCCATTATTATTTTGCGCAGACCTTAATGATGTTCCCAATTCCTATACTTACTCAAAAGTGAGAGGGGAAATGCAGGATGCGTTTTTAAAAAAAGGGGGTGGTATAGGACGGACCTTCTCTGCCTTATCACCCACGCTCAGGATAGATTACATATTTGCTGGAGATGATTTCAGGATCAGGCAGTTTAAGCGCATTGTAAAAGATTACTCGGATCATTATATGCTTGTTTCAGATGTTCAGCTGAAGCCCAAATGAGTTCCCGTTTTAACAGCATCCCAAGAGCTTCCCCAGCCGGCAACTGCCTTCTGCCCCCTATCTTTGCCAGACTTTTACTGGAGTTACAATGAGCGAATTAAAGGTCTATAATTCTTATAGCAGGCAAAAAGAAGTTTTTATCCCTATCACACCTGGGCATGTAGGCATGTATGTGTGTGGTCCCACCGTAAGTGGGGAAAGCCATCTGGGCCATGCCCGTCCATATATCACATTTGATGTGGTGTACAGATATCTTATGCATTTAGGCTATAAGGTTCGCTATGTCCGTAACATTACCGATGCAGGGCATTTTGAAGAAGAAGGCCGTGCTGCAGAAGATAAGATATCAAAGAAGGCCACACTTGAAAAACTGGAGCCAATGGAACTGGTGCACAAATACACCAATCTATTTCATTGGGGTATGGCAGAGTTCAATACACTGTCTCCATCCATAGAACCAACTGCCACCGGGCATGTTGTTGAACAGATTGTAATGATCCAGAAGCTGATTAAGGAGGGATATGCTTATGAAGTGAATGGTTCTGTATATTTTGATGTAAAGAAATATGCTGCCTCCCATGACTATGGCAAGCTCAGTGGCCGCATTATTGATGATCTTTTGGAAACTACCAGGGAGAACCTGGAAGGGCAGGAAGAAAAAAGAGACCGTGCAGATTTTGCTTTATGGAAAAATGCAGCGCCGGAGCATATCATGCGCTGGCAATCTCCCTGGGGTGAAGGATTTCCCGGCTGGCATATTGAGTGCTCTGCAATGGCAACAAAATACCTGGGTAGCCAGTTTGATATTCATGGCGGCGGAATGGATCTTCAGTTTCCTCATCATGAAAGTGAAATTGCACAGAGTACCATTTGCAATCATACAGCTCCCGTGCGTTACTGGATGCACAACAATATGATTACCATCAATGGTAAAAAGATGGGTAAGGCATATAATAACCAGATTTCGTTAACGCAGCTTTTCAGTGGTAACCATCCTGCACTGGAGAAAGCATATCACCCCATTGTGATCCGCTTCTTCATTCTGCAGACCCATTATCGTAGCACACTCGATTTCAGCAATGAGGCATTGATGGGTTCTGAGAAGGGATTAAAAAGATTGTGGGAAGGATATGAGGCACTGAAGAAACTGCAGTATGAGAAAACTGCGGGTAAAGAAATAAATTCAGAACTGGATGGAAAGGTCAGGAAACTGGTGGAAGAATTTGAGGAATTCATGAATGATGATATTAGCACTGCCAGGGTACTGGCAAACATGTTTGAGCTGGTGCCGGTGATCAATTCCATGAAGGATAGAACTATTGCAGTGTCTTCTTTATCACCTGAGACATTTGAGTTCCTGAAAAACCAGTTCAGTCTCTATATCGAGGATATTCTTGGTTTGAAAGATATTTCAGAAGCCGATAATGATAAATTACAGGGAGTACTACAATTACTGATTGATATCCGCAAGGAAGCCAAAGGCAAAAAAGACTTTACTACCTCTGATAAGATCAGAAAACAACTGGCTGAAATGGGAATCCTTATCAAAGATGAAAAGGATGGTAGCATGAGCTACAGTTTTGAATGATCCGTTGCCAGATCAGACTTTGGGTAGTTTATAGCCGTTGTGGTATTCCTTCATCATGTATTTCTCATTCACTTTATTATCTGTGAATTTTCCTGCGCCTTTATCCCAGGTCAGTTTCTGCCCTGTGCGAAAAGCAATATTGCCCATCTGTGCAACAGTTGCAACATGAGCGGCGGCTTCAACATTGCAATTCAGGATTTCCTTTTTATTATTCCGAATGGCATCAGTGAAATTGATCCAGTGTTTGTCAACACCATTATCAGATGACTTTACAAATGCCCTGGTGACCTTATTCTTTGCCTGGGCCTCTTCAATCACTTCCCAGCCTGATCTGTCAAGCACCAGCGTCCCATTATTTCCGATAAAGGCAATGCAATGGGTTCTTCCATAAGAACCGTTGTCGATTCCCATTGCGCTGTCCCAAACCAGGTTGAATCCATCAAATTCATATAGTGTGGTAAGTGTATCCGGTGTTTCCTGGTATAATTCGGGATAAGCAAACTTGCCGCCCAGCGCTGAAATGGATTTCGGTGTTTCTGCTTTCATGCCCAGCAAAGCATAATCTAAAAGATGAACTCCCCAGTCTGTCATTAAGCCACCAGCATAATCCCAGAACCACCTGAAATGAAAATGAAAACGGCTGGCATTAAAAGGTCTTGTGGGTGCCGGCCCAAGCCAGGTCTTATAATCCACTCCCGGAGGTGGCGCACTATCAGGTACCACTGGTTGAGGACGCATCCAGCCCTGGTAGCATGACACCTTAACTGTACGGATCATACCCAGTTGACCGCTATGAACAAAATCAACTGCATCTTTGAAATGCTGCTGGCTACGCTGCCATTGACCTACCTGTACTACACGATCATATTTTTTTTGTGCAGCTATCATTGCACGGCATTCACCAATTGAATTTCCAACCGGCTTTTCACAATACACATGTTTTCCTGCTTCACAGGCTTGCATCATTATCAATGCATGCCAGTGATCCGGTGTGCCAATGATGACCAGATCAATATCCTTATTGTCAAGAATAGTACGATAATCACCCGTTGTTTTAACCTTGCTGGTATCTATATTCCATTTTTTCAGATCAGCCAATCGCTGATCAATAACGCTCTGGTCTATATCACATATAGCAACAAGGTTCGCACCCGGAACCTTCAGAGCAGAGGTAACATTGGACCAGCCCATTCCTTTTATTCCAATGGCTCCGATATTTAATCGATCAGCCGGAGAAAACCGGTTCCTGAATAGGGCGAAGGCTTTATTATCCAGAGAATTTAAAACGGTACCGCCGGCAAACAAAGCGGCAGATTGCTGCAGGAATTTTTTTCTGGAAGACATCGTTAGCGGTTTAGAATGATGAATATACTAAATTTCCTTCCATGCCCTTACCATTTCCCGCTTTCCAGGCGGGCCTGCCAGCTTTTCAACCCTGAAACCTGCGCCTTGCATTGCCCTCCGAACATCTCCCTTGCTGCAATAGGTAACCAATATTCCATCTGGTGAAAGCGACGCATATAATTTTTCAAATACATTGCTGGTCCAGAGTTGGGGTTGGGCAGCTGGCGCAAATGCATCGAAGTAGATGAGATGAAACTGCTGGCCGTGTTGTGGAGTTTCAAATTTCAACAGATCAGTTCCTGATTTTAAAAGTGTAAAATATTCGGTAACCGGAATATCTTTCTCCCAGGCTGAACCATGCAGGCTTTCAAAACTTTCCTGAAGGTCATTGCGATCCAGCTGTTCACAATAATTAAGCATTTTGATCTGCTCTGGTTCTAACGGGTACAATTCGATGGCAGTATAGCGTACAGGTTTTTTAGCTGCTTCCGCTTCCATTAATGTTAGCAGGGCATTAAGTCCTGTACCAAAACCCATTTCAAGAATAGAAACAGCGGAAAGCCTGGAAAGCGTTTGATTCAACCCCGCCTGTATAAATACATGCAATGATTCCTGGATCGCTCCATGCGTGGAATGGTAGGTTACATTCATTTCGGGAATGGAAACCGTTGAGGAACCGTCTGCAGTAGAGATAACCCGCCTTTCCATTTGCAAATTTATATTTATCTACCCGCCCTTAATTTGATCAGGTAATTTAATTTTACATCGCCAGCCGTAGGTAAAGCAAAAAGCGGATTAACTATGCATTATAAAGCGCATTTGAGCAAGGACAGAAAATTGAAAAAGCTGGTGGAAGAAGGTGAATCGCATACCCTTAAAAAACGCAAGAATATTTGTAATTATCTCTGCGCCTCCATCATGAGCCAGCAACTTTCCACTAAGGTGGCAAAAGTGATACATACCCGCTTTATTGGTCTTTATGGCCATAAAGAGCCTACTCCTCAACAAATTATTGACACTCCCCATGAACAACTAAGATCAATTGGTCTCTCTAATGCCAAAGCCAATTATGTTAAGAACGTGGCGCAGTTTGAACTGGATCATGGCATGGACCATAAGAAGCTGAATAAAATGGATAACGAGGAAATAATTGAATATCTCACCCAAATCAAAGGCGTGGGCAGATGGACAGTAGAAATGCTCCTCATGTTTGCATTGGGCCGGGAAGATATATTTGCGATTGATGACTGGGGCGTTCAGACTGCAATGATCCATTTATACAGGCTGGATAGAGAGGATAAGAAAAAATTCCGCGAGGACCTTCTCCGTATTTCTAAAAAATGGAGCCCTTACCGAACCTATGCCTGCCTTCATCTTTGGAGATGGAAAGACAATCCTCCGGAAATAAAATGATCAGGTCAATGCAAATGATGGAAATAATCAGCTGCACCATTTACTGATCATCTTTTCTCCAATAGATGCTCCCAGTCCCGGACTATCAGGAACGGTGATCACTCCTTCCCTGCTATAAAGAATTCCTCCGGTAACCGGGTCTTCGCTAAACATAAGCGCTGTATCAAAATCAAAATGCTCAATCAGTGGGTGACAAAGGGAAAAATGAGCAAAAGCAGTCATGGCCAGTCGTGATTCAACAAACCCCCCAACCTGCAAATGAATGCCTGCATCGGCTGCGAGCTTTACAATTTTTAGTGCTTTAAAAATACCACCTGATTTCCCCAGCTTAATGTTCATATAATCACAGGCCTTTATACTGATCAATCTCTCGGCATCATGGTCATCACCGCAGCTTTCATCGGCCATAATAGGGATCGGACTTGCCTTTCTTATTTCGGGAAGTTTCATGAAATCCCAGCGCGGTATAGGTTCTTCACAATGCTGAATATCAAAAGCAGAAAGGGCATTTAGCGTTTCAATAGCTTCTTCAGCATTCCATCCCTGGTTGGCATCAATTCGTAAAGGAATATCTTTTCCTACCGCCTGCCGGATAGCTCTCATACGCTCAACATCCTTTTTGCCATCCTTTCCCAATTTTACTTTTATGGCAGTATAACCTTCATCTCTGATCCTGATGGCATCCTTTGCCATCTTTTGGGGTTCACCAATGCTCACAGTATAGTCTGTAGCAATGGTCTTGTTTTTATCACCACCAAGAAATTTATACAGGGGAAGTCCTGCATGCTGCGCTGCAATATCATACAGGGCCATATCAAATGCACTCTTGATACTGGAATTGCCATAGATCAGTTTATCCATTTCCTCAACCCGCTCTTCAATGGCCAGTGCATCCTTTCCTTTGAACAGGGTTGCAAAATAACCACCTACTGTATAACAGGTATCCTGGCTTTCGCCACTGATCGCCATATAAGGGCTACACTCTCCAAAACCGGTAATCCCTTCACTGGTCTCAATCACAACCAGCACATTCCTTGCAAAATCATCTCTTCCCAATGAAGTTATGAACGGTTCTTTCAGGGGAATAGATAATTTATACAATTCAATTTTGCGGATATGTAATGATTGTTGCATGAAGGTGTTTTATGACTTAGGTTTTCGGGTTTTCGGCGAATGGTAAATACCACCAATACCCGAAAATATATTTATAGTTTATGGCCCTTTGTGCCAGGAAGCTTTTTAAAA
>CAMLGP010000029.1 GCA_946479535.1 uncultured Bacteroidota bacterium | reverse complement strand
TCGAATCCATATGGGTCAACATAAAAAAGGTCCGCCTTCGGCGGACCTTTTTTATTGTACTATTTCGTAACAGTTATCGTCTGTCGTTTTTGCGCTTTCCGGGGTTTGCCGTTGGTACCCATTAAAGGTTCCATTTTGGGTGCAGACAATGTGATCCGCTCTTTTATCTGCTGCTCAAGGAAAGTATTGGAAGGATCACTGGCAACATTGGTAGCCTTAACCTGTCCGTCCACATCAATTTCATACTCGAGCAATATATTATAGGTGCCGTCTTTTATCTTTTTATTTGGCAAAACTTCTGTCCGGAGCGAGGTGGTAAGCTCATCAATAAATTCCTTCCAGGATTTATTATTCACTTTGGGTGCAGTAGCAGGGTCTATATTTGCCCTGGAAGAATCAGGCGCTATAGGAAGACCATTTGTACCAAGATCCGGAGTTGCCATATCTACAGCAACTGATTTCGGTGCTTCAACTGGTTTTTTTGTACTTGTATCTATTTTGTTGCTAAGATCATCATCCTTCCGGATCACTGTTCCGGAATCCATTTTCAATTTCCCGCCATACAACAGGTCCTTCAGCTTCGTTTGGGAATTGGCTGATACAGATGCAAACAGTATCGCCAGTAAAATAACTGCTTTCATATGCTAATAATATTAATTGTGAGAGGGGATCCGTCCAGTGATGAATCGCTATTTACCAAGCAAAAGTTGTTCCTGAACTGCGTCCGTCCTTCTGCAAGTTAGGGCCAAAGTTGTTAGTATAATCACAATCCTCCCTCCCATTTTGTTGACCGGCGGGGAACAGAAAGAACGAGCTCTAAATCAGTAATATTCAATCTCGGAAAGGGCCACCTGGGATCTGGTGTGTTTAAAATTGAGCCTTATTTGCCTGGCCTGGACATTTTCAAACAGGATCGTATTTACCGTGTTTCCAGCCAGTGGAGCTGATTTTTCCGCCGACAGTTTTACCGGCAGCCACTGGGTTCCATTATTATAGCTAACAGCAACCGAATCTGGAACGCCAAACCTTTTATTATCTGTCATGAGATAAAACCTTACCATGGAAACAGCCTGGGCTTTTCCAAAATCCAGTCCATACCAGTCCGTTGAACTACCTGAGCCTTCAGTAGTCCACCTGTTGGTGATCTCAGTAAAAAACCATTTCCTGCCATCAATGGCCTGGTATAAGGAAGTATCAGATGGGGAGGCAATAGATGAGGAAGGAACTGGATATCCTGAGCGCATAATGTTCAACGCAAAATTTGGGTTCTGAGGCAGGGAGATGATGTGATTGATGTGACCCAGGTTTACCTGGTATTTACCATCCACCTGCTGCACATCTACCGGGCTCCTGTCCACTAATACGGATACTCCTTTGCCCATATCATATTTGCTTCCATCACGATCATATACAACAGTTATCCTGTGCCCGTGATAATTCAGGTTGCTTAATGCGAAATAACTGATGGTGCTATCAATTAACGGGTTTATGGTGAGCGTATCACTCAATGACGGCCTGATACCACAAAGCCCGGTGATGAGAAGATTGTTGAATGATGAGTGGTTATAATGATTGCTCCAGTAATAATGAACGATAGGACCGCCAAGGTTTGGATCATAATTCTCCACCAGATTAATACTAGAATCAGACAGGTAATGCTGACCCGCGAACTGTCGCAACAGCTTCAGGTAATCGCTGGTGGTCACGCTCTTTTGCTTATAATCATTTAACAGGTTGGCCATACCCGTAAGTACCTGGCTGGTCTGATAAGGCCAGCTTGGTCCATTCCACTGACTTCCCCTTGATCCTTCGAAATAAACGAATTGATGAAAGTAGTACTGGTAAGAAGGTTCATTTGTTCGCAGGCCATATTTCCCAAGTAACTGGGTGGTATCAAGTACATGACTCCAGGCTGCACTATATTTAGCTTCATCAGCAGGCAGATCAAAATACCAGGGTATCATTCCCGCCAGTTCTCGTCCACGAATAAAATCCCAGTTGTGAACATATTTATTATCCATTTTAAAACGATCTGCAAAATGCCTCATTGAATCATTCCACAGATTGTTCTCCACATTATATTTCAGATTATTGGCGCGCTCCAGGTATTCCCTGGCAGTAGCATAATCATTCTTCAGCAATGCAATTTTTGCAATGGCCATTGCATTGCCATACATATAGCTATTGATAGTTGGACGAAATGCATCGCCACCTTCAAAACCATCTTTCCCTCCCGATGCATCAATAGAAGCAATAGTATATTCAGTTGCATCGGGCATGGCCGGGATATAATACAATTGGCGGGTTGAATCAAAATGGTCTGCCCATTCATTATAGATCATTTTCATGCTGTCAAGCTGGCTAACAATAAACGAAGTGTCACCATTCACCAGGAACCTGGCATAGGCTGCATCAGCAATGCTTTCACTATAACGGCGATCATTACCGCCTTGCTGAAAAAGATAATTGATATATCCATCCATGTACCGGTTATCCCTTAGCCACCGGCCTTCTTAGATATGATGCATGGAAGCTGCATTGATGGTACAATATGGATCTCTGTCCCAACCCACATGATTGATGAATTCAGTAATTACAAACTCATTCAGTCCAACATTCCTGATATGGGCCTTATACATTTTCCAGCGGTAATAGAATACCTGTTCCAGTTTTTTGTCGGAACATTCAAAGAAGGGAGTATTGTCCATGAACCATCTGGCATCTTCACCATAATATTGTTTGGCAAACTGGCCGATATCAATAATGGGTTTCCTGGATTCCGAGGTAGAACAGGAGGCAAGAAAGAGAAGAGCTATCCCCAGCAGGAGGAGTCTAATTCTGATGGTGACCATTGGATTCGGTTTGTACCAAAGGTAGGTATTCAACAAATTGGTGATTAGAATTCATTACCCAATGCAAAAATTGGTTTTCGATACATCCACTGGCCTCCGGTAAAATCCGGAAACTCAACCGTCTCATTACCGAGCTCAATAGATTTCTCACTTAATGGTGTAATGGCACTCCAGGCAGCCGCATCATATACATCCAGCGGAGTGGCAGTTTTTCGTTTAATGGATTCAATGAATGAATGAATGACAAAGAAGTCCATTCCCCCATGGCCTGCACCTTCAGTCTCTTTGCTCCACCTGGCCCACAGCGGATGATCATACTTTTCCAACCAGCTGGTGGCGGTATCCCAGGCATGGGGTTTTGCCGCTTTCCCTTCCAGGTAAAGTCCATTATTGACATCCATCCATAACCCTTCTGTTCCCTGCACACGGAAGCCTAATGAATAAGGCCTGGGCAGATCAGTATCGTGTTGTAACAGGATGGTTTCTCCATTGAAACAGTTAATGGAGGTGGTAACCACATCTCCCAGTTTGAATTTGACCTTTGCGTTGGGATGGTTCTCTCCACCCTGTTTTACGATATGATTATGCAATCCTCTGGCTTTGGAAGAAAAAGAACAAAGAGAAAGAAACCTGTTACCCCGGTTAATATTGATATAATTGGCGATTGGTCCAATTCCATGTGTTGGATAAAGATCCCCATTACGATATACAGAATGAGTGGTTCTCCACCTGGCTTCAGAAAATCCTTTTTCTCCAAATTCAACTCCATGGCCATACGGGTTCACACCATCATTGAATTTTACTTCACGAAGGTCATGCTGATATCCTCCCTGCAAGTGGATCAGTTCTCCAAACAGACCCTGGCGAACCATATTCAAAACCGCCATTACATCTCTGCGGTAACATACATTTTCCAGCATCATTACATGGGCATTGTACTTTTCTGCAGCCTTCACCACATCCCAGTGATCTTCCAGCGTAATTCCGAGTATCACTTCTGTTCCCACATATTTTATTCCTGCTTCAAGCGCACCAGTCACCATCGGTTTATGCCATTCCCAGGGTGTGGCAACGATCACAGCATCCAGGCCTTTTATTTCCAGTAATTTCTTCCAGGCATAAACATCGCCTGTTATAACCTGTGGCATTTTCTGATTTGCCTTAGTGATCATTCCTTTGGCAGCCGTCAGCATTCTATCATCTATATCACAGATGGCTACAAGTTCCACATCTGCCCTGCGTAAAAGAAGATCAAGATGATTTTGACCACGCAGGCCCGTACCGATTAAACCTATCTTGATCTTTGGATCAGCTACCAATGCCTGTACCTGATTGGAAAGGGCTATTGATGCGGCTGCAAGGCTCGCATTTCTGATAAATTCTTTTCTACGCATGATTTAGTATTACAATTTAACCGGCACACGCAATGCAATTTTCTCCCATTGCACAGCTCCTGGGGAAGATACAAACTCTTTTGATATCCTCCTTTATTGCTCCGCCAGCATTGGATTGGTAAGAAATTCTTTATCTGTAAGTGTCTTCAAAAAAGCCAGTATGGAAGCCTTCTCCTCATCGGTCATGGGGAAACCGTGACTATTATTTTGTTCCATCAGCGGATCAAGATTTGGAGTATGCTTCACATTGAAGCGATAATGATCTATTGCCTGACCGAGATCATAAAACCGGCCATCATGCATATAGGGACCGGTGAATTCAATATTCCGAAGGCTTGGTACTTTAAACCTGTAAGCATCTGTTGAATCAAGGGTGATCATCACTCTTCCCCTATCATCATTCAATCCGGGAGGAAGGCCATTATTCCTGAAACTGCCATCTGTAAAGAGGGGTTCCTTATGACAGCTCGCGCAATTCTTTTTGAACAACAAATATCCTTTTTGTTCTTCCGATGTAAATACAGCACCCTCCTTTCTCATCACCTTATCATATTTACTATTACTGCTGATGCACATTAGCATGAATTGAGACAGGGCTTTCAACAGGTTAGCTGAATTGATCTCAGGTTTACCAAATACCTTTTTGAATAGTGCAGGATATTCCGGATGCTGTTTCAATTTCTCTATGACCACTGATAATTTTTCATCCATTTCTGCATGGGTTGTAATGGGAACCAGTGGTTGCAGGTCAAGATGAAATACGCCTCCATCCCA
The DNA here is from genome assembly GCA_946479535.1 of uncultured Bacteroidota bacterium. The sequence goes on along the minus strand of CAMLGP010000029.1, from coordinate 6,614 downwards.
GAAGAAAGCTTTTGACCAGGCAAGGTTCATGATCGGTGGGGAATTGCGTGTACCCAACCGGTCTTCAATTCCATGGCTAACATCATGTCCGTGGTGGGTGAATGCAAAAGATTGAATATGGCAACTGCCGCAGGAAATGGTATTGTCTCGCGATAAACGTGGTTCATAAAAAAGTTTGCGACCCAATTCAAACCCTTCCTTTGTAACTGGATTCGATTTGAGATCATAAACAGGTTCAGGAAAATTCCGTGGCTTTTTGAATCCTTCAAACCGGTCTTTTATCTGCCAGCCAGTGAGGAAGAGGAACCCAATTATAAATATCCAGTACCTGCGGTTCATTCCCTATGGGTTTTCTGTATGGTGGTGAGAAAATAAATTGCTGTAATTGTTGGCGATATTCACACTAAAAGCACTGAACATTACGGATGGGTGTTCACTGATCTGAATGGAAGTTCTTCCTTCAAATAATTTCAGTATGTCGGCACTTACAAAGGTTGTTGACGGATTCTCCTTACGGGCCATAATTCTTCCCTTATCAGGAAGATCAATTGTGATCTGTTTAATATTATTGATGGTAGGAGCTGAATAACCTCCAAATCCTCCAATATGGTAACGGAATTTTCGCTGCCCTGTTGGATCAACCGGTGCCTTTGGAGAATTCCCTTCCATCTTAAAGAAGATATAACCACTGTTCCAACCCCAGTACATTCCATTGTCCATAGAATTGGCCGGATCCAGCACTCCTTTTCGTTTTCCAACAGGCATTGTATTGCGAAGGCTATCTACTCCCACTATAAAATAAATACGATCGTAGTCACCCTCCGGCACATTAATCCTGATCTGCCTGGAATCCGGATTATTTTCATTGATCAGGAAATAACTGCTGTCCTGCGGCACAACATACTCCTTCCCGCTTTTATTCCTGAACCTGATATTGCTGATAAAATACTGAAGTGTTGAAACGGTGAACGATTCTCCCGAGTTATTCGAATATTCTTCTGTATTCAAGTGAAGAGGCTGGTTGCCAACCTGATTAATAAACTGGATGTTTAGGGGAACCGGTTTATCTATTTTTTCTCTTTCTGGCTTCTTTGTTCCAAAAAGAAATAGTGCTGAGACCAGGATGCATGACAAAAACAGTTTGCGTTTCATAGCAGTATAATTCCCCAGACGCCCTTTCTGCTCAATGGGTTGCCCGGTTTCGGCTACTAATATATATAATAGGCGGGAAGGCTCCTACACTGCCCCGGTTCGTGTCCCCCAAAACAGTGGTTAGTGAGACACTAATCACGGTCGGAAGATAGCCGGGGCGCCTCAATGAAGGCGCGAAAAACCGAGGCCATTATAAGGTATCGGATTTATACGAATACCTACAGGGGAAAATCTTCCTTGCATTCAACTCCCGGTTTAGAAGGTAATTAAGCCTCGTACATTTGAAAGTGGCTTAGATTGGTACTGTTATTGCTCAAGGCAGGCGTATTTTTTCTACCATAAAACCAAAAACATGAAACCAATTTTGTTACTGCTTCTTCTAATGCTGGGTGGGAATCTGGCATTTTCTCAAAACTGTAATTTCTATTATCTGCAAGATGGCAAAACTGCCGAGATCACTTTCTATACTAAGAAAGGTGATGAAAGTGGCAAAGGCGTTTATAATGTAACCTCTGCTTCCAAAAGCGGCAATGGCGCAAACTCAACCGTAAAGAGTGAAATGTTCAACAAGAAAGGAAAATCAATTGCAAAGGGAACCAATAATATCAAATGCGATAATGGCGTATTTATGGTTGACCTGAAAGCCTTTATTTCTCCCGAACAGGCTGAACAGATCAAGGCTGATGCACAGGCCGCAGATGTTTACCTTTCTTACCCTGTAGATATGAAAGTGGGAGATGCGTTACCAGACGGAAATATGGATCTGGATATTCAGCAGGACAATGGCATGAAAACACATGTAAATGTAAAGATCACTGACCGCAAAGTTGAAGGCCAGGAAGCCATCACAACCCCTGCAGGCACCTGGAGCTGTTTCAGGATCACTTACCATTCCGCCATTAAGGTGGCATTGATGGGCATTGGTATTCCTATCAAGGCGGATATCACCGAATGGTTTGCTCCAAATTTTGGTGTGGTGAAAACTGAATCTTCCAAAGGATCAACTACAGTATTGACGAAATTCCAGTAGCAGGCTAAATAATTGAAATAAAAAGAGGCTGACTCAAAAGTCCGAGATAGCCTCTTTTATTTTGCCATCAGGCGGTAATGTTAAGTCTGTCAATGCAGGCAGACAAGCTTTCTTTCCAGGGCTTTAATTTGATATGGAATGTGTCTGCAATCAGGCTTGTATCCATAGCAGAATAAGCCGGTCTTTTGGCTGGCGTGGGGTAGCCAGATGTGGGAATGGGATTTACTTTGCAATCAGAATGGATCAGGTCCCTAATCGCAACAGCAAAATCATACCAGGTGATTATTCCTGTGTTGCTGTAATGATAAATACCGCCTTTCCACTTTCCGGATGAAATTATTTGGAGAATGGCCTCTGCCAGATCAAAAGCATAGGTAGGAGAGCCGGACTGATCACTCACCACATTAAGAGATTCTTTCTCTTTCATCAACCGCATCATCGTTTTTACGAAATTCTTTCCGAACTCTGAATAGACCCAGGAGGTGCGAATGATGATGGGGTTCGAGTTTGATTTCATTGCCCGCTGTTCACCTTCCAGTTTGGTGGCTCCATATACACCCTGCGGATCAACTGGTGCATTTACTTTATAAGGCTGACTGGCATTACCGTCAAATACATAATCGGTAGAAATATGGATGAACCGGGTGCCATGTTGCATACAGACAATAGCCAGGAGCTCAACTGCTTTTGCGTTGATATTACGAGCAGCCTCTTTATCCGTCTCAGCCTTGTCCACAGCAGTATAAGCTGCACAATTGATACAAAATGCCGGTTGAACTTTCCGGAATGTATCTTTAACCTGTGCCTCATTATCGATGGAGAGATTTTCTCTTGTAAAAAATTCAAACTCATAATCAGGAAAGGCGGCAGATAATCGTTGAATTTCCTGTCCCAACTGACCGTTGGCCCCTGTAACCAGTATGCGTTTATCTTTTGCCATGCCTTTATCGGTATTATCCTTTAAATTCAAATGTATTCGTGCAATCATTCAGACCAGGAAGATCTTTATCCTTATCGGAAATAATGGCCTTATCCGTTGGGATTCTCCAATCAATTTTCAATGCCGGATCTTTAAAGGAAATCCCACCTTCACTTTCTTTATTATAAAAAGCGTCACACTTGTAAAATAACTGGGCTCTTTCGCTTAATACGGAAAAGCCATGTGCAAATCCGGCAGGTACAAATAACTGTTTTTTATTTTCAGCAGATAATTCAATACTGAAAGCTTCACCATAGGTTGGAGATCCCTTTCGAATATCCACTACAACATCCAGTACTGTACCTTCCAACACCCTTACAAATTTAGTTTGTGCATGTGGAGGCAACTGATAATGAAGCCCCCTGATCACTCCATAACAGGAGGACGACTGGTTGTCCTGCACAAACCGGATATTGATATTATTATCTTTTAAAACCTTTTCACTATATGCTTCAAAGAAAAATCCCCTGTTGTCTCCAAATACCCTGGGCTCAAATATCAGCAGACCAGGTATATGTGTTTTAACGATATTCATTTTATAAGCTCCAGTAGTTTCGGTTTTTGATTTTGTTTCTGTACATACCTTTCAGATCAGCGATCATACCATGCTGTTTGGTAATGCCGGCAAAATAGTTATCATCAAGGTTTGCATATTCTTTATGGGGCACGGTCACAATTACCGCATCATATTCCTTTCCGGTTTTTTCTGTGAGGCCAAATCCGTATTCATGTTTCAATTCCTCCGAGTCTGCATAAGGATCTTCCACATCCACATTTACGTAATAGGATTTAAGCGCTTTCACCACATCAGCCACTTTGGAGTTCCTGATATCACTCACATTCTCTTTGAAGGTTGCGCCTTTGATCAGCACTTTAGATGTTCTAACATCTCCTGTATGCTGGATGATATGCTGAACCACCTTCTTGGCCACATACTTGGCCATATTATCATTGATATTCCTACCCGCCAGTATCACTTCCGCATCATAGCCGAGAGCATTGGCCTTATAGGTCAGGTAATAAGGATCAACCCCTATACAATGACCACCTACAAGCCCCGGCTGGAATTTCAGAAAATTCCATTTGGTACCAGCAGCTTCCAGTACTTCAAACGTATTGATGTTCATCATATCAAAAATGATGGAAAGCTCATTCATGAGCGCGATATTCAGGTCACGCTGGGTATTCTCGATGATCTTTGCAGCCTCCGCAACTTTGATGCAGGATGCTTTATGCACTCCGGCTTCAACAACGATGCTGTAAACTTTAGCAATCTGCTCCAGTGATTCAGCATCACAACCTGATACAACCTTGATGATCTTTGCCAGCGTATGAAGCTTATCTCCCGGGTTGATGCGTTCTGGAGAATATCCCAGCTTAAAATCTGTTATATTCTTCAGACCGGATAATTTCTCCATGATCGGCAAACAATCTTCTTCTGTACATCCAGGATAAACGGTTGATTCAAAAACAACATAATCTCCTTTCTTCAGCACCTTTCCGATTGTTTCAGATGCTTTCTGAACAGGAATAAGGTCTGGCACATTATGTTCATCAACAGGAGTGGGAACTGCAACAATAAAGAATTTGGCCTCCCGTAATATATCCAGGGAATTAGTGAAGGTGATATCGCATCCATCAAAGGCTTCCTTTTCCAGTTCATTGCTGGGGTCAATACCCTTTTTCATCATATCAATGCGCCTTTCATTGATATCAAATCCGATGACGGAAATTTTGCGTGCAAATTCGAGGGCAATAGGCAGTCCTACATAGCCTAATCCGATAACGGCCAGTTTGGCTTTTTTCTCAATAAGATCCTGGTACATGAGGGGATTGAATATTAAATGGGTTACTTGTTACTAAGGAATTCTTTTGGCTGCTTTTTCCACTCTGCCTCCGGCAATGATTTGAAATAATCATAGGTGATCTTAAGGCCTTCCCTGCGATTGACCTTTGGTTCCCACTGCAGCAATTGTTTGGCTTTTGTAATATCCGGCTGTCTTTGTTTTGGATCATCTACCGGCAATGACTTGTAGGTGATCTTTACTTTATTGCCGGTTAACGCCAATATCTCTTCAGCAAAATCCTTTAATGAAATCTCATTGGGGTTTCCGATGTTAACAGGGAGATGGTAATCACTGAGCAATAAACGGTAGATACCTTCTACCAGGTCATCCACAAAACAAAAGCTCCTGGTTTGTGATCCATCACCAAACACAGTCAGGTCTTCACCACGCAGCGCCTGTCCAATAAATGCAGGCAATGCTCTTCCATCATTCAGTCGCATACGCGGACCGTATGTATTGAATATCCGGATGATCCTTGTTTCCACTGTGTGAAAAGTATGGTAGGCCATGGTAATTGATTCCATAAATCGTTTGGCCTCATCATAAACTCCGCGTGGTCCAACAGGGTTAACATTACCCCAATACTCTTCTTTTTGTGGATGTACTAAAGGGTCTCCATATACTTCGCTGGTTGAGGCTACCAGGATCCGGGCCTTTTTTGCCTTGGCAAGTCCCAGACAATTATGTGTTCCTAATGAACCGACTTTTAGCGTCTGTATTGGGATCTTTAAATAATCGATAGGACTGGCGGGAGAAGCGAAGTGAAGTATATAATCCAAATCGCCAGGGATATGAATGAATTTGGTTATATCGTGATGATAAAACTCAAATTGTTCCAGTTTAAAAAGATGCTCGATATTTCTCAGGTCACCAGTAACGAGATTATCCATCCCAATTACCCTGTAACCTTCTTTTATAAATCTGTCGGATAAATGCGAACCAAGAAAACCGGCTGCTCCGGTGATGAGCACTCTTTTTTGTTTCATAGTTTCCGTAAAGACAATTTATTTTACTGTAGCTCTTCCAATACTTTCATAATGGAAGCCCAACCCACGCATTGTTTTTAAATCAAACAGGTTGCGTCCGTCGAAGATAACTTTGTTTTTCAGACTTTTTTCTATTTTGGCGAAATCGGGTGTGCGGAACTCATTCCATTCTGTTGCAATTATCAGGGCATCCGCGTCCTTCAATGTATTATATTGGCTGTCTGCATAAGTGATCTTATCACCAATCTGCTTCTTCACATTAGGCATGGCTTCCGGATCAAAGGCAGAAACGGTAGCCCCGGCTTCTATCAACGCATCTATAACATAAAGCGCAGGTGCCTCCCGGATATCGTCCGTATTTGGCTTGAAGGCGAGCCCCCATAACGCAAAATGCTTCCCTTTTAGTGTATTATTGAAATATTGCCTGATCTTGGGAATAAGATGAAGTTTCTGGGCCTCATTTACCTCCATTACTGCTTCCAGTATCCTGAATTCATATTTTATATCCCGTGAGAATTTTACCAGCGCATGCACATCCTTGGGGAAACAGCTTCCCCCATATCCAATACCTGGAAAGAGGAACCTCTTTCCGATACGGTTATCACTTCCCACTCCCCTGC
>CAMLGP010000028.1 GCA_946479535.1 uncultured Bacteroidota bacterium | reverse complement strand
CTGCTCCTTCAGCTTGAATTCACTGATCCGCGGGGGGTGGCAAAATGGTTGCTGTTACCCGTGGTGGATTAATTGGCCCTGGTCATTTTGGGCATATGATCCTTGAGAAAGGAGTTGAAAAAATGTCCATCCATTATGAAGCGGATCTGGAACAGGGTGGCCGGAGTGTATTGGGAATTCTTCCCCTCCTTTGGAAAGATGGATGGCCTGTTGCAGGAGAAAAATTTAAAGAGGGAACTTATGAAATTGAATCAGTGAGAAGAGGATATGCTTTAGAGCTGGCTGTTGATTTAACAAGAATGGCTGGTGGACCTCGTGGATTTGGCCGTCCAACCGATGAACCTGTTAAACCTGTTCCGCCCCAGGAATTGGCAGATGTAATAAAATCCTGGCCAACCGGAAATATTGGTGCACGAATTGGTGATTACATGTCACGTCCTCAACAGAAATGGATGATAACAGATGCCCCTGATACAACCGGATATTTAGGCGGCCCTTATTATAAAATTGTACTGGCAGGAACGGAGCGGGCGCTAGCAGCAACTGCTGAGGCAGAAGTAATAACTGTACCAGCATTTACGGGCGCACCCGAACAATTATGGCGTATCGATCAATTGACGGATGGTACCTATAGAATAATGCCTAAGACAGTTCCTAATTCAGGAAAGAAGCTGGCGCTGGCATCTTCCGGAGATAGCACTCCCACACTTGCGGAATTTGATTTTAACAACGATAATTCTAAATGGAATTTGAAAACTCCGTAAATAGGAAGAAAATATATTATTCTGTTATTGACACGCCTTATCTAAAAGCCTTACCATTCAATCTCCCACTGCCGGGTGTCATTTACAAAATAGTTTAACCCATTGCTCATATGGTGTAATTCTTTGCCGTCCTTTCGAATGCTGACCTTTGTTTCATACACTCTTACTCCATTGTTTTCCCCTGTTAAGTAGTTGATTAAAGCAGGTAATGTAGGTGGCAGATCATGCAACCATTGTCCATCCTCTTCCTTTACAAATGCCTGGCTCATATTTATTATTTAGTCTTTCATATAAACCTGTAAAAATAGTGCCGGGAGGTGTACCAGTCTATCCGGCAGTATTCTTGCATCTTATACATGGCAGTATTTCAATAATCAACTGATGCAATAATAATTGAATAAAAGCCATGGTTTTATAGAGGCGGAAGGGAATATCCTGTTATTCTGTGGATATTCTTACCCGTACCTCCCAGCCACTAGCAAAGACTTAAAAAATGGATGGAAACGCCCCTAAGCCGGTCAAATATACTATATCGAAAAAGGTGGATGCTTTCTTTATAGGTGTTCAGCATGCCTTTTCATTTGGTTTTCGGTTTTTTCGTGAAGTGGGAAAACCTCCTTATCAATTTAAAGAGATCTTCAGGCAATGTTACAATATAGGGTATAAGTCCCTGCCACTAATTTCCCTTACTGGTTTCATAACAGGGCTGGTATTTACCAAGCAGTCGCGTCCTTCCCTGGCAGATTTTGGAGCAACTTCCTGGTTACCTTCTTTAGTATCTATTGCAATCATGCGTGCATTGGCCCCACTGGTCACCGCCTTAATATGTTCTGGAAAGGTTGGTTCTAACATTGGAGCCGAGTTGGGTTCCATGAAAGTAACGGAACAGATAGATGCAATGGAGGTTTCTGCTATCAATCCCTATAAGTTCCTGGTGGTTACACGTGTTCTGGCAATTACCCTGATGCTGCCTTTATTAACTTTTTATAGCGGATTTGTAGGGATGATGGGTTCTTTCCTGGATATAAATGCCCATGAGCAAACCAGTTTTATTACTTTTTTCGAGAACGCCTTTTCTTCCATTAGTTTCCTTGACTATTTCACTTCCCTGGTAAAGGCCCTTGTTTTTGGTTTTACAATAGGCATTGTAAGTAGTTATAAAGGCTTTCATGCAAGTAAAGGAACGATGGGCGTAGGAATTGCGGCCAACTCTGCGGTTGTAACATCCATGTTCCTGGTTTTTATGGAAGAAATTACTATCGTTCAAATATCCAATTTCTTAAGAGGCGGTTAACAATGACAGAAAATGCTTACATACCAGCCGATAACAGGGAAAAGGTGATCTCCATCCGCGGATTATACAAATCATTTGGAGACAACCAGGTTTTGCGCGGTATTGATCTTGATGTATATAGAGGAGAGAATGTGGTGGTACTTGGTCGTTCAGGTACGGGTAAATCAGTTTTGATCAAAATAATTGCCGGTCTTCTGTTGCCAGATGAAGGTCAGGTTAATGTGCTGGGAATGGAAGTAGAAACACTCAATCGAAATCAGTTACGGGCCCTACGTCTCAAACTGGGGTTTTCTTTTCAAAATAGTGCATTATACGATAGCATGACTGTTAGTGAAAATCTCAAGTTCCCCCTTGTACAAAATACAAAGCATTTGTCTCAGACCCAGATTGATAAAGCAGTGGCAGAGGTGCTTGAAGCAGTCGGCTTATCTGATACCGGCAACCAGATGCCATCAGAGCTTTCCGGTGGTCAGCGCAAACGTATTGGTATTGCCCGCACCCTGATCCTTCAGCCAGAAATTATGTTGTATGATGAGCCAACTGCAGGTTTGGACCCAATTACCAGTATTGAGATCAATAAGCTGATTAATGAAGTACAGGAAAAATATCATACCAGTTCAATAATTATCACACATGACCTTGCCTGTGCTAAAAGTACGGGAGACAGGCTGGTGATGATGATAGACGGAAAATTTATTCGGGAGGGGAATTTTGAAGAAGTGTTTGCAACCAATGATGAACGGATAAAAAGTTTTTATGATTACAATTTTATACAGTAATAAATGAGAACAAATAATAATAAACGGGCAGTAGCGCTTGGTATTTTTATAGTAGTGGGCCTGGCAATTTTTATTGCAGGCATATTAACATTGGGGAATCAGAAGAAAACTTTTGAAAAGAAAGTTACTGTTAAGGCAATTTTCAATGATGCGGGTGGGCTGCATGCAGGTAATAATGTATGGTTCCTTGGGGTAAAGGTGGGTACTATAAAAAAGATATCATTTATAGGACACTCCCAGGTTGAGATACTTATGAATATAGAGTCCGATGCCCAGACCTTTATTATGAAGGATGCAAAAGCCAAGGTCAGTTCAGACGGTTTTATAGGTAATAAAATTGTAGTGATCTATGGAGGTTCTGAGAATTCTTCTCCAATCGGGGATGATGATGTGCTGGCTGTGGAAAATGGGTTAAGTACGGATGAAGTACTGGCTACTTTCCAGGAGAACAACAAAAATCTTTTGGAGATCACTGCCAATATTAAACTGCTAAGTAAACAGATCCTGGAGGGAAAAGGGGCCGCAGGCAAACTTTTATCAGACCCTGTACTCGCCAATAACCTGGATGTTGCCGTTGCTGGCTTTAAACAGGCCTCCGCCAATGCACAACGTCTTACCGCTAATATATCAGCGTATACCGCCCGGCTTCAGTCTGAAGGATCATTGACCAACGACCTGGTCACAGATACTGTTATTTTCAGCGGACTGAAATCCGCAGTGGCCCAATTTCAGGAAATAACCAGAACTGGTAATGAAGTAACTGAAAACCTGAAACTTGCCAGCAACAACATTCGTGAGGTGAGTGCCAATCTTAACAGCAACAATTCTCCTGTTGGTGTTTTATTAAATGACCCGAAGGCAGGAAATGATTTACAACTTCTGTTGGGTAACCTTCAGTCAGGATCTAAAAAACTGGATGAAAATATGGAAGCCCTGCAGCATAACTTTTTACTCAGAGGATTTTTTAGAAAGAAGGCTAAAGAAGCTAAAAAGAATTTAGTGGATAGTACCGCTGTTGGTGTTCATTAAACTTATCAGATAAAATCATTAGAAGCTGCTGCTTTTATTTTCTAATATTATCTTTTCCAATTCTTTCACTTCTGCTTCCGTAGGCATAGACAATGGGGGGCGCACATCTCCAGCAGTTTTGCCAATTATTTTCGCCCCTGCTTTAATTAAACTAACTGCATAGCCATTCTTTTTACTGCGCAATCTTACCAATGGGATATAAAACTTGCGGGTGATCTCTGCAACGGTAGCATGATCACCCGCCCGAAGACTTTTATAAAAATGATTGGCTAATTCAGGCACAAAATTAAATGCGGCTGAAGAATAGGTATTCACTCCGATGGATAAATACGCTTCTGCAATGATCTCTGCGGTGGGTACACCGCCAATATAGGAGAGTCGCTTGCCAACCGTTTTAATAGTATCATTCAGATCCTGCATATTGCCTGTGCCATCTTTCAGCCCAATTAAATTTGGACAGGCATCTGCTAATTTCTTAATATACTCTGCTGATAAAATACCATTGCCCCGGTTATAATAAATCACTGGCAGGGTAGTATTTTGAATAATCTCCCTGGCATAGTCATACACTCCATCCTGTGGGCATTCCGTTAAGTAAGGTGGAAATAGCAGCAATGCATCAATGCCTGCCTGTTCAGCCATTTTCGCAAACGCTATGGCATCGGGGATACTTCTGCCTACACTTGAAATAACAGGTATCTTTCCGGCTACTTCTTTTACAGCTATGTTTATTATGTCCTGGTATTCCTTGGCCGAAAGAGAAAAGAACTCACCTGTTCCACCAGCTACAAAAACAGAAGATACCTTATGACTAACAAACCATTTGATACGTTCGGCATACGTGTCGCCTTTAAAATGTCCCTTTTCATCAAAATCGGTAATAGGAAAAGAAAGTAGTCCGTCTTCCAGCGATGATTTAATTTTTGCTAATTCCATAATCTAAAGTTCGAAGGAAAATATCTTATATTGATAAACTATCCTGCGCCCTGGTTTTTCTTACCGAAGCTTTTGTAACAATTAAAAACTAATAACCTCAAATCACCACCTTGTTGCCTTAAAGGTCCAGCCCGGCTGTACCTTTTGCATTTCTACCTCGTCATTTCTTTTGGTCAAGCCACAGACCTGATAATTCTGGTGAAGCTTTGCTAATGCTTTCCTATCCAGTTCAACTCCCAAACCTGGTCCTTTTGGCACTGCCACCTGTCCATCTTCAAATGTAAGCCGCCCACCCATGATTACTTCATCTGATTGCCAGGGGTAATGAGTATCCAGCGCATATTTTAAATTTGGGATTGCCGCCCCTAAATGTACCATTGCTGCTAAAGATATCCCCAGATGAGAATTGGAGTGCATTGATAGGTCCCTTCCAAAGGTTTGACATAATCCTGCCAGGGTCATGGATGATTGCAACCCGCCCCAAAAATGATGATCACTCAATATAATATCTTCTGAGCCCAACTCAATACTCCTTGGAATATCTTCAAAAGAAGTGGTGCACATATTAGTTGCCAGCGGGGTTTTTAAAGCTCTCCTCACCAATGACATATTTTCCTGACCACGAACAGGGTCTTCCAGGTACTCTATTACTCCTTCCATTTCTTTACCATATTCGATAGCTGTTTCAACTTTCCAGAGCGCATTTGGATCAATACGAATAGGAACATTTTTGCCAAATGCTTCACGAAGCGCCAGCACTGCATCAACTTCCTGTCGCGGTTCAAAAACTCCCCCTTTTAATTTGATCGACTTAAAACCAAACGCTGCACACATAGCTTTCGCCTGTTCTACTATTTCAATTGGGTTCAATGCACTTGCCTGCCTTGCAGCATCCCAGCCTTTGGACTGCGGATCTTTTGCGAATCCTAATTCGCCACCTGCTCCTTCATATTTATAAAAAAGATAGGCTGAAAACGGAACGCTATCCCGCCTTCTGCCACCCAACAGATCAACTACTGGCCGGTTTATTATTTTACCGATAATATCCAGACAAGCCACTTCTATTGAGCTAAAAATATGCACCAATGTGCGCTGGTCCCAGGGAGCATCTCCTCTTTCTGAAGCTTTATCAGTACCGAAATGTGCTATAAGCGCATCTTTGATCTGATTCAATTGAAAGGGGTCACGGCCAATGATCAGCGACTTACTTTTTTCTAATGCCTTATCAATTGTAATATTTCCCGGGATCTCACTGATCCCACTGATGTTATCCTCTGTTATTAATTCTACAACCGTACGCAAGGCATAAGGAGCATGAAGTCCGGCAGCATTGAGCAAAGGAGGATCAGTGACCGCAATGGGTGTTATATTAAATTCCCTGATTTTTGGTCCTGACCTGATCATAGTCTATGTAATTATAAAAAGTGATATTAAATTATGTAAGTGGTCCGGGGTTAAATAAAACGAGGTCATTATAAATACCCAGTTTGTCTGTTGCTACCTTTATATTTCCGCTGGCTACTTCTAGTATAAGATGAAATAACTCCCAGCCCATTTCCTCAATTGTTTTTTTCCCGAACGCAATGGGGCCAGCGTCAAAATCAATCAGATCATGCCAGCGGTTACTGAGCTTTGAGTTTGAACTAACTTTTATTACAGGCACCATATTCAATCCATACGGGGTACCCCTGCCAGTAATAAAAACGTGAATATTCATTCCGGCCGCCAATTGTAATGTTCCGCAAACAAAATCACTGGCCGGAGTGGCCACGAAATTCAATCCTTTCTTACGGATCTTTTCACCGGGTGAAACAACATCTACTATTTGGCTGGTACCTGATTTAATAACTGATCCTAATGATTTCTCCACGATATTACTTAAACCACCGCCTTTGTTACCGGGCGTTGTATTGGCGCTACGGTCTGCATTTCCTTTTTGTAAATAATTATCATACCAGGCCATCTCTTTCTTTAAGGCATCGGCAACAGTTTCATCAATGGCTCTTGGTAACAGTAAATGAATGGCATCACGGACTTCTGTAACCTCTGAAAAAAATACAGTGCCTCCGGCCCTTACTATCAGGTCCGCTGCAAAACCAGCTGCAGGATTCCCGGTTAATCCGGAAAAAGCATCACTGCCACCGCATTGCATGCCTACCACCAGATCTGAAGCAGGACAGGTAGTACGTTTTCGCTGATTGAGTTTTTGTAAATGCACATCGGCCATCTGCATGATTCCGTTTACCATATCGCCAAAACCTTCAAAAGCTTCATCCTGTAAGTACAGGATTGAATTTTCGTCAGCGGCCTGTCCATTTGGCAATAGTCTTTCAGGACGTAATTTCTCGCAACCCAGCCCGATGATCATGATCTCTCCGCCAAAGTTGGGGTTCTGGGCAATATGCTGAATGGTCCTGATTGGCACTATTGCTCCCGGTGCATCTATTGCAACACCACAACCATAACTGTGATTGAACACTACAACCTCATCTACATTGGGATAAAGTGGCAACAACTCTTTCCTGATCTTCTGGCAAATAAAATCTGTGATACCTGCCACGCATTGCACACTGGTGGTAATTCCTAATACATTTTTTGTTCCGGCACTGCCATCTGCATTTTTATAACCCTGGAAAGTATATCCTTCCAATGGTTCAATGGCAGGAGATGTATTTTTTATGTAGGGTATTTCGTTAAGATCAGGTGGCTGTGGCAAATTCATTTTGCTTTCATTGACCCAGCTTCCTTTTGCGATAGAACTGTTTGCGTGGCCAATTACCTGTCCATAACGAATGATGGGATCGTTTTTTTCAAATGATGATAATGCCACTTTATGTCCCATCGGTATATCTTCCTGCAAAATGATATCGCCAGCAACAACAACACCCTTGTTTAATCCGGATGAATTGGCTACTATTCCTACGTTATCGCGGGGAGTTGTTTGTATTATTATGTTTTCCATCCTGTTACCTGTTTTCCTCAATTTCAATTTAAATCAACGGAAAAAGCTTTGCGGCGATCATAGTCAAAATTAAGCCTGTTATGCCCATTAGCGATTGCATGGGGGCAATAGTTTTAAGAGCTTCTCTTTCTGTAAGGTTACTTGTTTTGCACATGATCCAAAACCCAGCATCATTCATCCAGGGGATCAATTTTGCACCGCTACCAATGGCAAGGCATAAATATACGGGGTGAAATCCCAGATTTGCATTTTGCGCCATGCCTGCCAGGATACCTGAAGCCGTGATAAGGGCAACTGTTGCTGACCCCTGGGCTGTTCGCACAATAGCAGTAATTAGAAAAGCCAGTGGGATCAATGCAATCTGATAATCTTTGGTTGCGGTTGCAATGCTTTGACTAATGCCTGATTGTTGCAGCATTCCGCCAAATGCACCGCCGGCAGCTGTAATTAAGATAATACCACCACCGCTCATTAATGCCGTTTGAACAAAAGCAGTTAGTTTATCCCGGCCTGTTTTCTTCTGATTTGCTAAAACTATCAGTGCAAAAATGGCACCCATGAGCATTGCGATATTTTTATCTCCAAAGATTAAGATTACATCCAGGACCTAATTAAAGATTATGGAATCAGTTAATGGAGCGCCAGGTTTATGAAATGATGCTACAAGCGAATGAATACAAATGGTGACCAAAGGAAATACCGCTGGCAGCACAGCCCAGCCCAGTGAGGGTAATTCTTTGTCGGTTTTATTAGCAATGGCTGCAATGTCTTCCAGGCGTGCATCTGGAGCATCCCGGAGTGGAATCGGCATTTTTTTGTTTAACCATACTGCTATAAAATAGCCTACTGTAATTGTGCAAATTCCCAGGATTACACCACAAATCATCATCATGCCGATGTGTACATTCATTGCACCCACCAGGAACAGCGGGCCCGGAGAGGGAGGAACATAAGAATTTGCCATAACAGCGCCTGCAATAACAGACAGTGCAAGTAGCAAATAGTTTTTTCCCAATCTCATTCCCATGGCTTTTGCCAGCGGCATCATCAGGAAAATAACGGCATCAACAAAAACCGGGATGGTTAGAAAGAAGCTGCTCAATACAAAACCAACCGGTGCCTTTTTTTCTCCGGTTATTTTCAGAATTGACCGGATAATTTTTTCTGCTGATCCGCTATCAAGCATTGCCTTGCCAATGATGGCTGCCATGGCAATGAGAATACCTACCTTGGCACAGGTATTACCAAATTCTGTTGCTATTCGTTCCCCAATACTCTTATGTGATTGCTGTAAGGCCTCTGCTGGTGACAAACCTTTGGCAAGAAAGAATTGTTCAACTGAGGCTGTTGGAGTAAGTACGGCCACCACCAATGCCGCCAGCAATAACGACAGGACCGGATGGAGCCTGAAGCCAATAATACCTCCAACAACGATCAATATTCCAACCAGAAGAATAAAAATTGGATTTCCCATAAACAGCTTCCCCGGATAATTACTCGGGGATGTACCAAACTTACCAATTTTTAATGTACGAAATTAGCTAATGATTAAATGAAGTATTGATCCCAGGCACCAAAAGACTATTCCTGATCTTTCTTTGCGTGCATTTCAGTAGAAACTCCGATCCTGTTCCAGCTATTAATATTAATGATTATGAAAATTACCTGGGCCAGTTTCTTTTCCCCCAGAAATTCCAGGGCTTTGGTATAAACAGCTTCAGATACTCCATGTACAGATATAAGAGTAATTTCTTCAGTAAGTTTAAGAACAGCCATTTCTTGCTCAGTGAAAAAATCTGTTTCCCACCATGCGCCAAGACCAAATAATCGCTGCGCGGTTTCTCCATTCTTTAATGCGTCTTTTGTGTGAATGTTTATACAATAACCACATCCGTTCAACTGGGATGCCCTTACACGGATCAACTCCTGTAGTCCCTGGTCTATATCAAATTCCTTAAGTTTCTTATTGAATTCCAACATCATTGAATATAAACGAGGCTCTGCTTTGCCAATAATTATTCTTGGTTTCATTTAAATGTTATTTATACTATTAATTAGACTCCGGAATTCTGTTGATGACAATAAAAATCCTGAGCTTACATAATCCTGGATTAAGAGATCCCTTTTTATGTTTCATTTTTTTTGAGGATCGTCTGATGCATTAAAATAGGTTACTCCCGATGGACCATAGCCTGTAATTTCTAAAACTACCGGTTCTTTGCCGGTCATTGCAAAATGGTTTTGATTTTCCACTTCTGAATAGATGCTTCCGGCAGTCAGTTTCTTCAGTTTGCTTTTATCGAAAACATCTCCATATCCAAAATACCATGGTCCTGTTATTACCGTAGCTACCCGATCGTCGGGGTGAAGATGCGCAGCGATTTTTGTATTAGCTGGAACTTTTAATAAAATGGTATATAGCCCTTTTGCAGATGGATTTCCATGAATAACAATAACCTGTATACCACTTATATTTGAAGATCCTGGTGCTGTAGGGCCCTCTGCTTTTGCTTTGAGTATTTCCTCCATCGTCATCCGGAGTTGACTATTTTTATCTGTTTGAGCATTTGCTGTAAAAATATAAACAGCAAGAACGATCGCCGTAGCAAAATATCGTGCGGCAGATTCCTTTGTTAAGAATTTAATTGACTTCATACCTTTCTGATTATTAATATAAGTAAAAGATTAGAACAACTGCAATTGTTATTTGCTCATAAAAAAGTCTAAGAGACCTTTTAACACCGGTTGTGTTTGCTCCTGCACCAGCCAGTGGCCGGCATTTTTAATATTCAATTCTGTTACATTTGTCGCAACTTTTTTAAAATGTTCTCCAAGGAATGATGCAGATTGATATTCTCCGCCCATCGTTAGGACCGGCATCTTCAATTTATTTTTCATAAATTCAAGATTCTCTTTTGCATCCTGTTCAAATGCGGCAAACCAATGAAAACTGGCTGTTGTAGCGCCTTGCACGGAATAAGCCCTTATAAATTCTTCAGTTTCTTCTTTTGTAAACGCATTATTAATATGGCCAACAACGGGCCAGAAGCCTGATAGAAATTCCCTTTCTTTGCCTTCTACTATCTGCCCTGAAGCTGGCCATGCAAAAAAGCCGAACCACCAAAGTTTCTCTTTTAGGTTTGACCATACAGGCTCAATACCTGGTAATAAAGCATCGAGAAATGCAACTTTCTTTACTTCATTTCCATATTGTGCTGCATATGCGTAGGCTACCATCAATCCAATATCATGACCGGCAAGGTTGATGCTGGGATACCCTAATTTTTTAACCAGTTCATGAATGTCTGTTGCCATTGTTTTTTTATCATAACCACCCATTGGTTTATCCGATTCACCTACCCCTCGCAAGTCCGGGGCTATTACGGTAAAATGTTTTGATAGCTCTGGTAACAGGCGGTTCCACATATACCAGTTCTGCCCAAAACCATGAATCAATACCAATGGTTCCCCTTCTCCGCCAATAACATAATGGATATTTACTCCATTTACCTTGGCCGTTTGATGTTTAAAATTTGCAGGCGGGGAAGCAATCTTTAGGGAAGAATTAGTTGGAGTTTCATTCTGTCTCTCATTTACTGAAATAGGATAAGCCTTTGATCTGAGAATAAGCATAGGGTCTGCCATCTCGATACCGTTGGGGATGTTTCCCGGGTTTATTACAAAACTTTTATCTTCCTGAACAGAATTTTCTGCCAGGTTTGTAATGGTGATCTCGCCTAAATAAATACGTGTGCGTGTATCAGGCCATGCAATGGAGGGGTCTTCAATTTTATCGCCGATTTCTGCTACCTGCGCATACAATTTAAACCTGATAGCGCCATTAGCGATTCTTTTTTTAATCTCTGTGAAAAGATAATCCTGGTTTTCTTTCGCTGATTGTTCGGGGCTGATAAATTTTTCACAGGATTATGTGATGAACTTGTAACGGATATAGTGATATTTAGCCTGGTTATTTATAAACATACATGACTTGACGACATATTAATTAATTGT
>CAMLGP010000027.1 GCA_946479535.1 uncultured Bacteroidota bacterium | reverse complement strand
ACCTGTTTAGGCATATCATTGATAAATGAAGATTTGTCGCGTGCAATGGGTTGTGGATAGCGCCCCAATAGAAAATTGATCTTATTCTCCGCTTCCTTTATCTGTTGAAGGATCTCATATTCCAAATGCCGGGAATTTAAAACTTCTGCTTCAAATTTCTTTACCGCCAGTTCATTAACTCTTGCTGCTTCCTTCTGAACTCTTATTACATCCAGGGCATTATTTTGTAATTCAATGGACTGTCGCACAATATCCAACTGGTTATCCAGGGAAAGCAGCTCATAATAAGAATTGGAGATCTCTGCTACCAGGTTGGTGATCACAAAATTCCTTCCTTCTATTGTAGAGAGATAACGTTTAACAGCAGCTTTCTTTGCATTGCGCAATTTCTTCCAGATATCTAATTCCCAATTGGCAGAAACACCAAATCTGTAATCAGGAAGCCATTCGGGTACTTCTTTGCCAGGCTTGATATCGGTAGAAGCATCACCCGCACCCTGGCTTGTATATCGTCCTACTTTTTCAATGCCGATACCTGCACCGGCAAATACCTTCGGTAAAAGATCAGCCTGCCTGATTCCAATCTCATTCCGGGCAATTTTTATTTCCTGAAGCGTTATTAGTAATTCCTGGTTATTTGCCAGAGCGGTATCAATTAAATTTACGAGGTGCTGGTCTTTAAAGAAATCCTGCCATTTTATGGACGCTGTAGTGGTACTGTCAGTTGAATTATTCCAGCTTTGCGGCAATGCATTCTTTGGATCTTTGTTAACTATCGCCGGCACCTTGCAGCTGGCAATACAAAGTAATATTCCAGCTGCTATTGTACTATATAATTTACTTGGGTTCATTTCTGTCTATTTCTTCTGTTAATGGATTTTCATATTCGTCTTCAATGATTGGATTTCTTTCAGAGATTTTAGCGAATATGTAATAGAGTCCGGGTATCAGGATAACGCCGAATAACGTTCCAATCAGCATACCCCCTGCGGCTGCAGAACCGATTGTTCTGTTACCAATCCTGCCTGGCCCAGTTGCCATTACCAGCGGTATCAATCCTGCTATAAAGGCGAAGGAGGTCATTAATATCGGTCTAAACCTTACTGCGGCGCCTTCAATAGCTGCCTGCAATACCGTTCTGCCAGCTTTATGTTTTTGTACAGCAAATTCTACGATCAGCACTGCGTTCTTGCCCAACAATCCAATCAGCATTACAAGCGCTACCTGCGCATAGATATTATTCTCCAAACCAAGCAGCTTGAGTAACAGGAAGGCTCCAAATGTACCCGCGGGCAAAGAAAGAATTACAGGCAGTGGAAGTATGAAACTTTCATATTGTGCGGCCAGCAGCAGATAAACAAAAGTTAAACAGATCAGGAAGATGATCACCGCTTCATTACCTCTACCCACCTCATCCTTAGAGATACCGGCCCAATCAATACCAAAACCACGCGGCAGTTTTTCTTTAGCTACTTCAGCAATAACCTTTAAGGCCGTACCACTACTATAGCCAGGTGCAGTGGAGCCACTGATCTCAGATGAATTATACATGTTATGGCGCGTTATTTCCGAAAGGCCATACACTTTATCAATCTTCATGAACGTAGAGAAGGGAACCATTTCATCCCTGTCATTCTTCACGTACAATTTCAGGAGATCTTCCGGTAATGCCCTGTACTCTGGTGATGCCTGCACCATTACCTTGTATTGCCTGTCGTATTTGATAAAACTCGTTTCATAGTTACTACCTACCAGGGTGGACAGGGTATTCATGGCATTATCTATTGAAACTCCTTTCTGCTGAGCCACATCATTATCGATATTCAATAAATACTGGGGAAAGCTGGCGCTATAGAATGTAAATACAGATGATAACTCTGGGCGTTTGTTCAATTCAGCCACAAAACTCTTACTTACTTCCTCCATCTTCTTATAATCACCTGTACCGATCTTATCCAGCAAACGCAACTCAAATCCACCCGCTGCTCCATAACCTGGAACCGCCGGGGGAGGGAAGAACTCAATATTGGCGCCTTTAATGTCTTTTGCCTTTTCTTCCAGCTCTTCAATGATCTCATTTACTGAATGCTTTCTTTCACTCCAGGTTTTCAGGTTCACCAGACAGGTTCCTGAGTTAGAACCAGTGCCTTCCGACAGGATCTCAAATCCTGAAAGGGAAGAAACCGATTTAACACCCTCAATCTGTGAGGCAATTTTTCCTAATTGGACCGCAACTTCATCTGTTCTCTCCAGGGTAGAACCAGGAGGAGTAACGATGATTGCATAGAACACACCCTGGTCCTCATTGGGGATAAATCCCGATGGCAGGGCCGCATTCATTAGCCATGTACCAATACAAAATGCTATTAGCAAAAGGAAGGTGATGACGCGCTTATTGACAATCTTGCTTAACAGGTTTTTATAACGCCCCGTAACACGGCCAAACCAATCATTGAATCCAATGAGTATCCGGTTTAACCAGGTCTTTCTTTTCTTCTGCCCGTGTGTATTCTTCAACATGAACGCACACATGGCCGGAGTCAATGTCAATGCTATCACACCAGAAAGGATGATAGAGGTTGACATGGTAATAGAGAATTGCCGATAGAATATACCAACCGGACCCGACATAAATGCCACCGGTATAAAAACGGCAGCCATCACCAATGTAATGGCAATGATTGCGCCGCTTATCTCATGCATGGCTTCTTCCGTTGCCTCAACAGGTCCACAGTTCTTTTCTTCCATCTTTGCGTGAACGGCTTCAACTACCACAATCGCATTGTCCACCACAATACCAATAGCCAGTACCAGCGCAAAGAGCGTGATCAGGTTTAACGTAATACCGAAGTACTGCATGAAAAGAAAGGTACCTACCAGTGATACGGGTACCGCAATTGCAGGTATGAGAGTAGATCTCCAGTCTCCCAGGAATAAAAACACAACAAGTCCTACCAGCAGGAAAGCTTCTATCAGTGTATGGATTACTTTATCAATGGAAGCGTCAAGGAATTTAGATACATCATAGCTGATCTCATAGTCCATTCCTTTGGGGAATGAAGATTCTTTAATCTCCTTCATTTGTTCCTTGATATTCTCAATTACCTGGCTGGCATTACTGCCATAGGATTGCTTGATCTGGATCGCAGCTGAAGGTCTTCCATTCAATTTGGAATAGAGATCATAATAAGTACTTCCAAATTCAATATCCGCAACATCCTTTAAGCGCAATAACTGACCATCAGGATTTGCACGAAGAACCACATTCTCATATTCCTCTTTGGTATTATATCGGCCAGGGTATTTCAGCACATATTCAAATGCTTGCGAACGCTTACCCGAGCTTTCACCTGTTTTACCAGGAGAAGCTTCAAGGCTCTGTTCATCCAGTGCTTTCAATACATCATCTGCGGAGATCTTGTAAGCCAGCATCCGGTCTGGTTTTAACCAGACCCTCATGGCATATTCCCTGTCTCCCAGGATATCGGCATAACCAACTCCATCAATCCGTTTTATCTCTGATAACAGGTTAATGTCTGCAAAATTGTAAAGGAATTTATCATCCAGTGTGGTGTCTTTGCTGAATACATTGATGTACATCAGCATATTTGATTCCTCGCGGGTGATCTTTACACCCTCACGTACTACGATCGGTGGCAATTTATTGATCACGGATGCAACACGGTTCTGGATATTTACTGAGGCAAGATTGGGGTCAGTTCCCAAGTTGAATACCACCTGAATGGAGGCCACACCATCGTTTCCAGCATCTGAAGCGATATACTTCATGCCGGGCACGCCGTTGATGGCCCGTTCCAGTGGGATTACAACCGATTTTATCAATAACTCTCCATTGGCACCCGGGTATTCTGCCGAGATATTCACTTTAGGAGGAGAGATGGAAGGAAATTGGGTTACGGGTAATTGCGTAATGGCCAGTACACCCAAAAGGGTGATGATCAGAGATATGACAATAGACAGAACTGGCCGGTGTATAAATATTTTAAACATACAATTATATATTCCGGTTAATTCCTATTGTTTTATCAATGAAAGACTACCAATGATTTGTTTAGGGTCTGAATATTTATATTGCACCTTATCATCGTCTTTTACATTTTGAACCCCTTCCACCAGTATCCTGTCGCCTTCGTCAAGACCGCTGCCTACAACATACAGATCCGGTAAACTGGTCTTGATGGTAATATTTTTGGATTTGGCGATATTATTCTTATCAACCACGTATACGTATATTTTATCCTGAACCTCGTATGTGGCCTTTTGAGGAATGATCAGGGCATTGCTCATGGGAATGGTTATTCTGACCTTACCGGTTTCGCCATGCTTTAGCAACAGATCTGGATTGGGGAATTTTGCACGAAAAGAAATATTGCCTGTTTCATTGTTGAACTCACTCTCAATGGTCTCAACAGTTCCCTTGTATTTATATGGCTGGTGATTTGCCATTTCCAGATTTACATTCGTTTTTTCATTCTGGTTGGCGCGGGTTTTATAATCCAGGTATTCGTCTTCGGCTACATTAAAGTAGGCATAAACGTTCTTGTTGTCTGAGATGGTGGTGAGAAGGGTTCCCTCATCAATCAGACTTCCCAGTTTGAACTTGAGCCGGTCTATCGTTCCATCAAAAGGCGCCTTTATCTCACAAAATGAGAGATGAAATTGAGCAAGTGCCAGATCGGCTTTTGCTTCATCAAGCTTTGCCTGTGCAATAGCCTGCTCATTTTTGGAAACGATGTTTTTTTCAGCCAGGGTTTTGGTATTTAACAGTTCCAGTTCAGCTCCTTTGGCAGCCGCCTGTGCTTTAAGGAACTCCGCCTCGTACAACTTGGGCATGATCCTGAAAAGAACCTGTCCGGCTTTCACATACTGTCCTTCATCTACATTGATGGATTGCAGATAACCTTTTTCCTGGGCACGTATCTCAACATTCCGGAAAGACTGTATTTGGGAAACGTATTCTTTAGTGAAGGAAGTATCAACTTTCAGAGGGCTGGTAACGGTAAATTTTCCTACTTCTTCTGTCTGTTTGATCTTGGGGTTGCAACCTGTCATTAAGGCAACCGTGCTGATAATAGTCAGCAACAATATTCTGTTCATTGTAATGCGAATGATTTTTAAACCCTGTTTGAAGAACAGCACATGCGCTGTTACTTCAATAAATAATTTGCGAGTTGAAAATATGGCAGTGTGGAATCGATAGAAGGGACCGCAGCAGATTTGCTACGGTATAATAAGATCAGACCCTTATCACTCTTTGAAAGATACATATCGTTGCCCCGGAAGGAAACCAGGTGTTGTTGGCAAATCCCCTATTAATAACCGTACCATGGAAATCCTGAAGCTGTAGCAGATCAGCAGAATTATTTAAATAATGGAAAAATTGGAATTTCTTCCGTGCTGCGCTGAATTCATGGTCATCATCATCATCGTCATCAAACAGTGAATTTTCATCGAACCCAAAATTGGTTTGCACTGCAGCTATTGCCTTTTCCCTGGTTATCGGCTTCCCGGCCATGCAGGTGGTTATGCACCTGTTAGCCCCGGCATGGATAAATACCGGCTCTCTCACAAACAGTGAGCATAGGAATACTGAAAAGGTTACGAGTAATTTCATTAACGGGCAAAAATAATACGAGCCTTTAATATTTTGAAATATTTGCCTGAAAATCAATTGAAAATAATGATTCGTTAATAGGTATTACTATGCTTTGTACTGTGAAAACTTGTCATTACTATTAGCGTGTAAAGTAGGAGCAACTATCATTGGTTAGCATCACAATGATTATTTCATCCATCCGGCAAAAGCCTGTCTTTGCTCATAAGACGGCTTTTACCAGACTGGAATCATGCCGAAAGAGGTGGTAGAATTAAACTCCAGTTCAAAATTTCAGGTTAGCAACGGCACGCTCTTATCCTTCTAAACCTCAATGATTAACTTTCATTGGGAGGAAGGGCCTTTAGTTTAAGGTGTTTTTCAATGATCAATCTGCTACTGCCATAAGAGCCTTATTACCGCAAAGGTTTAAGAAAATGGTGGCTCCTTTATTTAAATAGGATAAGGTTAATGATTAGGACCCTGCAAAGCGCTTAATGGTAAACAATGGTTATGCACAAAAATAAACGCCTGTAACTCATAACAAACAGTTATTGTGTAACCGTGCAATATTTAGGAATTAGCGTGCAGTATTGCAGTATTTTATCAATATTTTTTTGCGCACTTCTTATTTATCCCACCAGACTTTTCCATACAAACCATCCGTTCCACTGAATTGCCGCTGCACCGCATCCTGGTAATTCACTGCGTTATTAAACACTTCATTGGGGGGATAAGAATGCCGCAGTGGAATTTCACGTCCACCCGGTTTAACCAGGTTATCCGGATAACCCGTCCTTCTCCATTCAGCCCAGGCTTCATAGCCATGCATGAACAAATGTACCCAGCGTTGCATGCCTATCTGTTTCATTGCACTGGCAGGATCATAAATAATTCCAGGTGATGCCAGTAATGTAGCTACCCCTGTATTGGTACCAGTCCATTGACGAACGGATTGATCTATTGCCAGCTCATAATTTGTTTTGGCAGTTGCATCGCCACCCGGGATCCATCCTCGTAAGGCTGCCTCAGCTTTGGCAAATAATACCTGCGCATAGGTTACCAGGTAAATGGAAGCATTTTGAGCATAGATAGCTGTACCCATTAATGAAACGCCAGTTGTATTGGGCAACCCAACCGTGGTGCCAAATGGAAGACCTTTATAAATATTGGTATTGGTCTTCTTGCCATAAACAGGTAATCGGGGATCATTCACCGGATTCATATAATCTACCAGTGTTTCTGTAAGCGCCCACCATTCCCTGTTCTGATTGACCACCTGTCCATACCAGTAACTCTGGTTATTGGCATCAGCCAGGTGTTTGTATACCAGGTTATCGGTATTGGCAGCCATAACCCCATCAGTCAATGCCTTGTTGAATTCAGCGTTGGCTTTGGTAGCATTTACCTCTGATAAACGAAGTGCCGCCAGCAAATGAATCGAATTGCCGAGTCGTTTCCATTTACCAATATCTCCACCATAGACTATATCGTTGGCTATATTGCCCATCACGATCATGGAGTTGGCATCACTCAGCATTTTGAATATACTATCATAGATCACTTCCTGTTTGTCATATACAGGGCTGAAATTTTCCTGGCCTTTTAATGATGCTGTATAGGGAACATCGCCCCAGCGATCTGTTATATGCCAGAAATAATACGCCTTAAGGATCTTGGCAACGGCTATCTGGTTCACAACAGGACCTTCGGTTGGAGTGAGCTCTGAGGTCAGTACTTTTTGAAGATTGATCAATGGCCCCTGGTACAATGAATAAAAATTGGTTCCTCCGTCAGGATAAAGAGATCCACCAGGATATTGCGTTTCTGACAGATACTGTCCATGAAACTCAGCCTGCGGGGAGGAACTTAATGCAGGAAGCGATAGTATGGAATTATTGATCAGCTGTGCACCAGATGCCTTATTTGGCAAATTGGGATTGGTATTAATATCCGCATCGAATTTATTGCAGGCGATCAGCAATAAGCCAGCCGCCAGAATGCTATATATCTTCTTCATGCGTGTCAATTTAAAAGATTACGTTTAGGTTAATGCCATAGGACCTTACTGTATTGGCCTGTCCTGATTCATACCAGCTGATGGATTGTCCACCAGTAGATAGTTCCGAAGGATCCAATCCTTTCGGCGCCTTCTGCCAGATCATGGCGGGATTTCTTGCGATCAGCGCTACAGTAACCGTACTTAATGGCAATTTCCCAATCCTTAATTTGGAAAAACTGTATCCCAGTTTTATTTCTCTCAGTTTGATATAGGATGCATCATATAACCATTCTTCGTATACATGCGTACCCAATGTTGTGCGATAGTAAGCTCTTGCATCAACATAAGCATCCACAACCTGTTTGGTAGCAGCGGATACTCCGGTGACATGTACGCCTCCTCCATTTGCCAGATCCTCCCGCACATTCTTTCCTTTATCATTGATGGCAGCTGTTTCTTCTGCCATACCGGTCTTGGCCAGGAGCATTTTGGAGCGACTGAAGAACTGGCCACCATACTGGTAATCTATGTTGGCGCTTAATTCAAATCCATAGATATGAAATATATTCTGGATACCCCCGGTATAATCCGGCAATACGCTTCCGAAATTATAGGTAGCATCGGTATATAATGGAAGATTGTTAGTGCCAAGCAATACCATACCCGTAGCCGGATCCCGCTGATATGCCTTTCCAACCAGGCTGCCAAATGGCTTTCCTACATAGGAATTCAGGAAACTGGTTACACTTGAGTACGTAGTGGAACCATAGGCATATACATTGGTACCGGGATATAATTCAACGATCATGCTTCTGTTCCGCGCGAGATTGAAGATCGCATCCCAGGCAAAATGCTTTGTCCTGAATGGCGAACCTGTCAGTGTCAATTCAACACCCTTATTCTCTATCAAACCTGCATTGATGGTAGTGGAAGCATATCCACTGGCGCCAGACACATCCAGCTTGATGATCTGATTTTTGTTCTTCTGCTCATAATAGGTGAAATCAATACCCAGCCGTTTATTGAAGAACTGCAGATCAATACCTGCTTCATAAGAATTGGCAAATGAAGGCTGGATATTGGGATTAGCAAGGTTATCAGGCACAGAAAGCGTATTGATGGGTGGGGTAGAAGTATACACGGTACCCACTGCATAAACAAATGATGTTTCATAGGGGCTGAGATCTGAACCTGCTTTTGCATAGCTTAATCTGATCTTGCCAAATGAAAGTGGCTTCCATTTGATCAATTCGCTAAACGCGAAACTGGTAGAAACTGATGGATACCAATAAGAGTTATTATGTGATGCCAGTGCTGATGAATTGTCATTTCTTAATGAAGCATCTATAAAATAGGTGTTGCGGTAACCCAGTGATACCATGCCGTAAAGGCTCCTGATCTCTTTATTCAAAAGATAGGATCCCACGGCCGGACGATCAATGGAGGCAGCAATATTGTAGAAATTGGGAGACGACAATCCACCTACTGTAGCCTCTGTTACCTCAGTATACCTTCTTTTGTAAATATTACCACCCAAATTTGCATTCAGAGAGATATCATCAAATGTTTTATCGTAGGATGCCAGGAACTCATAGTTCAGTTCCCTGTTCTGGTATTTACCTACCGAATATGCTGCAGTTCTCCTTCCGCCTACAGCTGTTTTCTCTTCAATATTCTGCGTATACATATCGCCGCGTGCAAATCCTGCGATCTTTAGTCCAGGCATCAACTGATAGGTCAATCCCACATCACCAAAAAATCTGTCACGGTTATCAGTAGATGGATTTTCATACACTTCAAAGAAGGGATTGTTCCAGTAAAGCGGATTGAAATTGGTGATCTCACCAGTAGAAGCACTTGGACGGTTCAGGTTCCAGCTCTTGAAAGTTCCATCAGCGTATTTATAATCTTTTAATCGTTTCATGTCCACATTGCGCTGAAACCATTGTACAATATACCTGGCTCCATATTCAGATCCCTGGGTTGGACGCTGGGCCTTATTGGTTGCGTAATTAAGGTTAGTTGTTAAGTTCAGTTTTTTGGTGAGGTCCAGGCCTGCACTAATACCAAGGTTATTTCTTTTTAGCCAGGTATTGGGTTCAATTCCATTTACGCGGGTATCATTAAAGCTAAGCCGGAAAGTACTGTTTTCATTACCTCCGGAAACATTGATGCCGTTATTAACTGTATTTCCTGTGCGATAATAATCCTCAATATTGCTGGGATGAGGAATGAAAGGGGTGAGCTTTCCATATTCCGCATCCTGGGGATAGAAGCTGAATACCTGCCTTACTTCCGTACCATCCATTTTGGGTCCCCAGCTTTCATCCACACTCATATCAACGTATTTCTGTCCATTGGGCAACGTTCTCCATGTTTGGGATGATCCACCACCATATACATTTTGCAAGGGAAAGAAATTGCCTGCTTTCTCCATTGATGCAGCGGAGTTCAATTGCACATTTACTTTCTTTGCGCCCTTTTTCCCTTTTTTGGTAGTGATCATGATCACACCATATTGTCCCCTAATACCATAGAGAGCAGAAGCTGCAGGGCCTTTCAATACATTTACAGATTCTATGTCTTCCGGGTTTACATCCTGTCCCAGGTTACCCAAATCTGCCTTATCACTGCCGGCAAAATTTGCATTGGAGATAGGTGTACCATCCACTACAATCAATGGCTGGTCTGTGCCGGCAATAGAATTTACACCGCGTATCTTGATCTTTTGCGTACCACCCATACTGGCGCCGGATGAACCCGTAACCTGAACACCTGCAATCTTACCTGCCAGTGAGCCCAGTACATTCTGTTCCTTGGTTAGGGTGAGATTATCGCCTTTTAATTCCTGCGTGGAATAGCCGAGGGATCTTTCTTTCCTGGATATACCCAGAGCTGTAACAACTACCTCACTGAGATTATCATTTTTGTCCCTGAGCTGAAGGCTTATTCTTGTTTCACCATCATCTGTTACAGTTACCTCCTTTGATTCAATCTCAAATCCAATAGCTGATATTTCCAGTTTGTAATTACCTGCATTCAGCCCATTAATAATAAACTCTCCATTTTGATTAGCGATGGTTCCTTTATTGGTACCCGCAATAGTAATGGATGCATTGGCAATGGGCTGGCCGTCCTGTGTAGTGATACGGCCTCGAATACTCCCGTCAAAAGGTTGTGGTTCCGGATTGGCAACAACCAGAACATTTGCATTTACGTTTGTCCGGATCCTTCTGATCACAATATTTGAATTGACCTGCTCATATTGCAACCCTGTATTCTTTAAAAGCTCCATCAGTATTTTAGTAAGGGCAATATTACTAGCCTCGTAATTGATGTTATCGAAGGGACTTACATCATTCGTCTTATAGGTAAATGGAAGCTTTGTCTGCTTCTCAATTTTTTGCAGGGCAGATTTCAGGGTTACATTCCTGAACTGAACAGAAACAATAACCTTGTCTAGGTCCTGGCCCTTGCCATTACCGGCCATCAATAATCCGCTTACAGAAAGCAAAATTGCCAGAATCGAAGTTCTCATAAGTAATGCTTTTGTGCTTAGCCTTTGTAAAAGAAGGGATTGCATCCGTTCTCCCTCAGGCTGGGCATGTTTGTGCGGTTTAACATACAAAATCATAGTTTTGATTGTTTTAATAATTCTGGAAGGATTATTTAAAATGAAAGGTCGGACCTGGGTGCAACCGGGTCCACCTTATTTATTTGCCGAACTAACCTGGTGATAATTTAATGTGTGACATAGCAGTTGTTTTAGCAGTTACTGAATAATATAGCCGTCTCCGGCTTTGGACAGTTTTGAATCATTAACCTTGCAGAGTATCTGAAGCGCCTGTTCAACACCAATTTCCTTTTTGAAAGAGGTGGAAATATGCATGCCAGCAATAACAGTGTCAATCAGGTGGATATTTACATTGTAAATGCGTTCCATATCCGAGATAATATCAATTAGTGCCTCATCATCATAAACAATATTGCCCAGTTGCCACCCTGCAATTGTTTCTGTGGGTATAGTCTTTTCTGATGAGCTTGCATCGCTTTCATTAAGTTTTAACTGCTGCCCTTTGGTAAGTGTGATCTCCCATCCATCTTTACGGGTGATCCTTACTTTGCCGCGAGTGACCGCAATCGTGATATTTTTTTCTCCCGGGTAAGCCTTGATATTAAAGGCTGTTCCTAATA
>CAMLGP010000026.1 GCA_946479535.1 uncultured Bacteroidota bacterium | reverse complement strand
ATCAGTAAGTAGAAATATTTAATTATTAATTATGCAACGAATAGCGATGTTGGGATCCGGGTTCATCGGCCGGTTTTATGCAGATTCATTACAGGGCCAGAGAAGCAGGGATAAGGTGATCAGTATCTATTCCAGAAAGGAAGAAAGCGCCAGGAAATTTGCTGACCAATACGGATGTACACACTGGACTACCAAAATGGAAGAAGCCATTGCGCATACCGAAGTAACCATTGTTTGTATAGCACTGCCCAATAATTTACACGAAGAAGCCGTAATGCTTTGCTGCAAGTATAAAAAAGCGGTGATGACAACCAAACCGCTCGGCAGAAATTCAACCGAAGCAAAGCGAATGCTGGAGGCAGTAGAGAAAGCGGGCATCTTCAATGGATACCTGGAAGACCTGGTTTATACTCCCAAGTTTTTAAAATCAATTGAATCAGTAAAAAATGGTGCCTTGGGAAGAATACTCTGGGCAAAATCAAGAGAGACTCACCCCGGACCACACAGTGAATGGTTCTGGGATCTGGAACAGGCAGGTGGTGGTTGCATATTGGACCTGGGCTGCCATTGCGTGGAAATCAGCAGAAGTTTTATTGGCAAGGACATCAAACCGATTGAGGTAATGTGCTGGGCAGATACGCAGGTAAAACCAATTGATGCAGAAGATCATGCTATTGCCCTGGTGAAATATGAAAACGGTGCGATCGGACAGTTCGAGGTGAGCTGGACATTCCGTGGGGG
Organism: uncultured Bacteroidota bacterium; assembly: GCA_946479535.1. The sequence goes on along the minus strand of CAMLGP010000026.1, from coordinate 11,309 downwards.
AATGGACCTCCGCGATGAAGTAATGGGTACTGAAGGAACGATCTGGTCAAATGGATTTCTGCGTACGGGTCTTGAAATGTTCACTACTGGTAAAGGAGGTGATTATATTGCTGAAAAAGCAGAAAGCAATACTGGATGGTTATTCCCTGTGGGTGATGAGATCAATGACCTGGGATATAATCACATGTTCACCGATATGTTCACTGCATTGGAAGCCGGAAAATCACCTAAAGAAACGTTTTATGATGGTTATGTGGTAAATGCGATACTGGATGCGGCTTATAAATCAGCCAAAACAAAATTGTGGGAACCTGTGAGTCTGGAAGTATGGCGCGGTCAAACCGGCATTACCCGTCACAGTCATTTACAGGAATATGATAGCGATCACTACCTGGTGAAAGAAGAAATGACACATTACGGCGCCAGGAAAGTTATTTTAAAGAATAAGCAGACCAATAAGATTACCGAAAAGATCATTGGTGATCTGGGAGCAGGGCTTAAAAACCATGGGCTTTAAGTTTATGCCTCTATTCTTTAGTTATGAAAATAATAAAGTTAAAGCCTCATGAAACAGACTTTATAACAAAATGTGAAAGTGTTACATTAATAAAGTATTTATTAGAAGGCCATATTGATGAAAAATCAACTGCGCTAATACTTATGATACCCAAAAAAGATTTAGAACTCATTTGTGATGAGTTATCGGATTTTTTAATGGAACAAGGTATAGATGAAAACGGGAAAATTAACGTATTGGGGAAGCAGATTGATGATTTAATTGATAAGTTTAATTATAATGAGGAATGTTAATATAGCACTCTGGCCCACTCTATTAATTCAAGCTCCCGTCATTAAAAGTATCCCCCTGATTGATATCTCCGCTTTGAAATCCTTTCTTAAACCAGTAAACTCTTTGGGCGGAAGTACCGTGCGTAAATGATTCTGGTACTATCCTGCCCTGCGCTTCTTCCTGCAATTTATCGTCACCGATCTGGCTGGCAGCGTTGAGTGCTTCTTCAATATCACCGGCCTCGAGTATATTTTTCATTTGTTGCGCGTGGTTAGCCCAGACTCCTGCGAGAAAATCAGCCTGCAATTCAAGCTTTACAGAATACTTATTGTACTCTTCTTCTGAAACCTGCTGGCGAAGTCTTGCCATTTTATCGGATGTGCCCATGAGGTATTGAATATGATGTCCTACCTCGTGTGCCACTACATACGCACAGGCAAAATCACCAGGTGCATTAAACCGTTCCTGGAGCTCACGGAAAAAGGATAAATCGATATAAACCTGCTGATCTCCGGGACAATAGAATGGCCCGGTAGCTGCACTTGCCATTCCACAGGCAGATTGTACACCGTCTCTGAATAATACCAGCGTAGGTGGCTGATAGGTCTTTCCCATTTCAGAGAATAGTTTACTCCAGACATCTTCTGTATCTGCCATGACTACTTTTGTGAAACTTGCACGTTCATCATCCGCCTCCTTTTCTTCGGCCGTCATTTCCTGTTGCTGACCCCCAATTTGTGGCAACTGTTGTGTACCTCCACTTCCTCCTCCCAGAAAATTGTAAAGCAGGTAAATAATTACACCGATAATACCACCACCTGCTGCCACATGTCCGCCAGTTACACCCCGACGGTCATCTACGTTTGAGCTTTCTCGTCTGCCTCTCCAGAGCATTCTAAAAAATTAAAAAGTGAGAATTAAAAAGTAAAAAGGCGGAAAAAATGGTGAACGGAGCCAAGATAGAATTCGCCATTTTACCTTAATACTTTTGGCTTTTTATTTCTATTACAATACCCATGCCCGTTTTTAACCGATAAAAACCGACCTTCACCCGAAATAAATCGGTCGCAAATATGGAAACCACAAAAGACCTCCGCCTGGCGATATTGATCGATGCTGATAATATACCTTCCCGTTTGATCAGCGGTATCCTGGAGGAAATTGCCAAGTATGGAATTCCTACTTTTAAGAGGATCTATGCCGACTGGACTAAGCCTCATGTTATGAACTGGAAAACGGTGTTACTGGATCACGCCATTACCCCTGTACAACAATATAGCTATACAACAGGTAAGAACTCTTCAGATTCCGCTATGATCATCGATGCAATGGATATACTTTATACCGGCCGCGTGGATGGCTTTTGCCTGGTGAGCAGTGATAGTGATTTCACCAGACTGGCCACCCGTCTCCGAGAAGCGGGTATGAGAGTATTTGGTATGGGGGAACAGAAAACACCAAGCGCTTTTCGCGCCGCCTGTGATAAATTTATTTATATCGAGATCCTGGATCAACCAGCTGCTTCCCCACAACAGGAAAGCAAAAATGAAAAGCCAAAACGTGAGAAAGCCTTAAATAAGGCTGACCAGAAACTGATGACCCTGATACGGTCAAGCATCAATGATATAGCCGATGAAAACGGTTGGGCATTCCTGGGAGAACTCGGAAGTTTTCTTTTAAAGAAACGACCTGATTTTGACCCTCGCAATTATGGTTTTGAAAAATTACTCCCACTGATCAAAAGCCTTAATAGCTTTGAAATAGATGAACGGGAAACAAATAGAAAGAATGTGAAGCTGGTTTATGTGAGAGGTAAGAAGAAATAGTTACCGAACTTTGAATTCCTGATTTGAATAAGGTGGGCTGTCCGGCATTTTGATTACATTATACCCGTGATCAGTAGCCTTGTGACAGGAGTTACAGGAGTTGGTTAATAAATTGAAAGCTGATTTGAAAGCAGTTGGATCTTTTTTTACAATAGCAATATTTACACTATCAAGAGGCGTAGTGATCATTCCAATAGATTTTACTTCGGGCCGGTCTGTATTAAATTTCTGAATGTCCTCAACGGCTTCCATGATCTCATGAATTTCGAAATCAGCCAGTTTCCAATTCCCATTTGTACCAGCAAACCAGAGTTTGGCATGATGAACCTGTATACCACTCATGAATTCACCCAATCCGGGTGAATAACTATTCGATAGTTTTTGATTCAGACTATCAATCTGCAACTTTAAATTCTTGGTACCTGTACTTTCATTACATGAAATAAAAATGAAAGTGATAATAATGAGGGAGAGAAGTTTCATGACAGGGTCTTTTGACAAATGTACATCTCATTAAACTATTAACCGTCAGCTATTAACTAATGAATAATAGCTGATGGTTAATTACTCAGAAGGGCAATAACCCCTTAAATCGAGAATCAGCCTTAGGAATATTGATGGACGAGAAAAATCAAATACCGCAGTGGTATGCACATGATTGAAAAAAATCTAATTTCACCGGATGTCTTCACCGCAGAAAAATATTTATACTGGTATCAGCCTTGCCCTGTTAGCTGTTTTTATCTGGTCGGGAAATTTCATCGCTGCAAGAGGCGTGATCCGTCAATTACCTCCTGTCAGTCTTGCCTTTTATAGATGGTTAACTGCTTCAGTCGTATTATTCCCAATAGCTTTCCGCTCTTTCAGAAAGGACTGGCCGGTTATAAAGAAATCGCTGGGCTATTTAATATGGCCCGCACTCACAGGTATTACGCTTTTCAACACATTTGTTTATATAGGAGCGCATTATACAACAGCCATTAATCTGGCGCTGATCGGTACCTGCTCTTCACCAATTATTGCAGTCATTCTCGCCCGCGTTTTTTTAAAAGAACAGTTAGGTGTCTGGAAAATAGGAGGTATGGTACTTTGTATAGCGGGGGTGTTATATCTGCTATCTGGGGGAAACTGGGAAAACCTGGTCAATCTGCATTTCTCCCGTGGAGATGGATGGGTATTGCTTGCAGCCACTTCTTTTGCGGTATATAACACACTGGTTAAGACAAAGCCGGCAAATATTTCTTCACTGGGATTTTTATTTAGCCTGTTCTGTATAGGCACAATTGTACTTTCCCCTTTTTATTTATGGGAAACAAGTCATACACCGGCTGTTCACTGGAATTACAATCTATTACTGATCATTTTATTTCTTGGACTGGGGGCATCCGTCATTTCCTTTCTCAGCTGGAATGTGGCGGTGGGTCATTTGGGCGCGGGCCGAACAGCACTGTTTGGGAACCTGATCCCGGTTTTCAGCAGTATAGAGGCTGCACTGTTATTGAATGAAGACTTTACCAATGTGCATATTGTGAGTATGATACTGGTATTTACAGGGATCATTGTTGCAAACCGGAAATAGGACCTAGCTGATCTTTTCAACATTCAATTCATCCAGCACAGAGTTAATCTTCTGAAAGTTCAATGGTTTCTGGAGAAAGAAATCTATTCCTTCAGCAACTGCTTTATCATGTATCCAGCTGGCAGTATCTCCGGTCATCATTATTACTTTTATTTTGGGATCAATTTCCTTGATGCAATGGATAAAATTTACTCCGAGTCCTTCTGGAAAACTGTTATCGAGGAATATAATAGTAGGTTTTAAATAACCGAGATAATCTTCAGCTTCAGCTAAAGTATGAACTGTCAATACATGTATCTTTCTTCTCTCGAGAAAATTGGTAAGCAGGGTACTGAAGTCAACGTCATCATCTATGATCATGGCTGTTTTTGCAAGCATTGCCTCTCTTTTTTCTATATACGTACAAAAATGCCGCCCCTTTAGTCTCTTACGCCTGATTCAACATAAAAAAGAGTATTTGTGATATTTGCCCATAGTATTATTTCGCGAGAATTATACTCATCTGGGTTTAAGCATGGAACTACCAGGGGTTTATTAATAGGCATGAGTTCATTTCACTGCTATTTATACCCGAATGCGATCCGGGAAAATATTCCTCCTTTCTTTAATACTGGTGGCTTTTATGCCACCCCCCGGTTTAGGGTGATCATGACCTAAGCAGATACATTTCGAAATTTTGAAATTTTGAAATTGGGAAATTAGTGACCAGTATCTGAAAGCCTTGTCAATCTTCGCATACCTCCATTTCGAAATTTCCCAATTCCGAGATTTCAAAATTCCCTTCATTATCTTTGCCCAATGGCCTCCTCAACAGAAAATAATATCTATTCTATTCCCGCTATGAGCGCAACATTCAATCCTGATAAACAACACACACTGAAATCAGCAGCTACTATTTCCGGTACCGGTTTGCATACGGGAGTACTGGCAGATCTTACACTTAACCCAGCCCCTTCCGGTTTTGGGTTCCAGTTTCAGCGAATTGACCTTCCCAATAAGCCAATGATAAAGGCGGACTGTGACCTGGTTACTGATACCAGTCGCGGTACAACTCTTGAATCCAATGGTGCCAGGGTTAGTACGGTTGAACATGTGCTGGCTGCATTGGTGGGAATGGGCATTGATAATTGCCTTATAGAAATCAATGGCCCGGAAATGCCAATCATGGATGGAAGCTCTGAACCATTTGTGCAGATCATTGAAGAAGCAGGAATAGTAGAACAGGATGCGGCCAAAGTATGGTATAGCATTGATCAGAATATATTTCATTATGATGAGACGAAGCGGGTAGAAATGGTAGCGATGCCTGCGGTGGATTACCAGATTACCACACTGATCGACTTTAATTCTCCGGTATTGGGTACCCAGCATGCCGGCCTGAAACATATCAGTGATTTCAAGGAAAAGATCGCACCCTGCCGCACATTCTGCTTTTTGCATGAGCTGGAAATGCTGCTGGATAATAACCTGATCAAAGGGGGTGATGTAAACAATGCAATTGTAGTGGTAGATAAGCCAGTAGATGCAAAAGAAACGGAGCGCTTAAAGAAGATCTTCAAGAAGGATGATATTGTTGTAAATAGCGAAGGTTATCTCAATAATCTCGAGTTGCGTTTCCCCAATGAGCCGGCACGGCATAAATTGCTGGACATTGTAGGAGATCTTGCATTGATCGGATATCCCATTAAAACAAGGATCATTGCCAATCGTCCGGGTCATAGCACCAATGTGGAGTTTGCCAAAAAGATCAAACAGTATATTAAAAAGAACAGGCATACCAGGGGTGTTCCTGTGTATGATCCAACGCAACCTCCTATTTATGACTACCAGTATATAGAAAAAACATTACCACATCGTTTTCCATTTGCGCTGGTAGACAAGATCATTGAGTTGAGTGATACACATATTGTAGGAATTAAGAACGTTACTTTTAATGAATGGTTCTTCCAGGGGCACTTCCCCGGTAATCCTGTAATGCCTGGTGTATTGCAGATTGAAGCGCTGGCACAATGTGGTGGAATCCTGGCCATCAATCTGAGTGGCGGCGGACAATATGATACCTACTTCATTAAAATTGATAATACCAAATTCAAGCAAATGGTGAGACCCGGAGATACCATGTTGTTGAAAATGGAATTATCTGCCCCGATCAGAAGGGGGATTTGCGAAATGAAGGGAACTGTATATGTAGGAAATAAAGTATGTGCGGAAGGTGATCTTGTTGCGCAGATCATCAAACGCGGGAGTTAATCAGGCAATGCAGGGAAATCTATAGGGTAAATAGCGTAAAACCACGTTTAATATTAAAATAGCGGGTATTAATTTAAAGCCCGGTTCCAACAGTACTGTTGGAACCGGGCTTTGACTTTTAAGCCATCGCCCAATAAATAAACCAAACTCCTATCCTGAAAATTTCATTTGTTATGAAAAACAACACCGCTTACCTCAAAAACATTCATTGGGTTCTGCTAATTGCAGTAGCAGCTGGGCTTACATCCGTTTACGTTTCTCCCTGGGTATCTGAATCACTTCAATCGGCCAACAGGATCTATTCTTCCATTATACTTTCATTTTTAGTCCTCGGAATTGCTTACGCTGGAATTGGCGTTGTTACTATCAGGTGGAAGGAACTACTTATAGCCTTTATCATTAGCGAAGTGATCTTTATTGGGTATTTACTGGTGGCTGGTGATAACTATTCCGGAACGGGCTATTTACTCATCATTTATTACTTCCTTGCACCGGTTCCACTTACTGTTTTTATATGCCTTCAGGTTGGCTGGAATAAAATAATAGCCGCTTATTTGGGTATCCTTCTGGCATCGGTGATATTATTAATGAGCTCTTTTGATGATGGGCAAATCCTGGGTTTAAATTCCCTGATAAGTTCCAGACACGATCTATGGAGAGATATTATACGCATCATCCTATATATTCCGATAAGAGTCTTCTACGTAATCTTCATTTGTGAGCTGTTGAATTATCTACGTAGCGATTCGAAAAAACCTAATACTCTCTTATTAAACCTTGGCAATGAGTATGGCAGGCTTAACGGCTTCATATCATTCTGGGTGGTGAAAACATCATTATTACTGCTTGCTTTAGGAACTGCCAATTATTTGAAGATCCTGAGGCAGTCCACTTCTTACAAATTTGGTTATGACGGTAGCAATGAAGGATACAGGCTTTACCTGCTTATAATCGGCTTTGTGACTATAGTAGGTGCTTTATTCCTTGCTTTGTTTACAGCCTGGTACCTTCGCAAATTGCTGCTGGAATACTTCATTGGCTATAATGTTCAATCAAAATTTCTTTACTGGCTGGCCCTTATACCTTTCATTGGGTTCCTGAGTTTTCTGTTCATGGAAACCAATCAGACCAAAGAGCAGAATTATAATGAGAAGGTCACCAGCCTTGGAAATTTCGCGGCAAGCAGTACAACTGCGATTTCGGTCATAGCTTTCATTGGAATGTTCCTGCGTCTGGTATTCCGGTTATCCAATACAGACAGTACTGTGGCAATTTCGGTGGTCATCGCCTGCCTTCTGTTTACCTGGATGATCTATAGCCAGGTGGCCTATTATTTAAACGCAGTGGTGATCCTTTTGGCCCTGGCGGCGATTATTGTATATACATTCATCAGCGGGTACCTCATTGACGACCTGATCGGGTTCTTTGCCCTGCTGGTAATTGGACTTGCCCAACTAATTCTGTTTCTGCCGATCTATCACTTTGATAAATTCTTTTATACACCGGGTGAAAATCCGGAACCCGAGACCGGTCAGCCGAGGGATATTTTTGCCTAAAAACCCAACTAAAAATTACCCTTAAAAAGGTCAAAAAATAGTGCAAAAAATAGGGCTCGAAAAGCCATTACACAGTGGGTTTTTCGTAAATTTGTAAGTTCTCTTTTTTTCAATCTAAAAGACGGATTTTCATAAATTTTATGAGCCCAGAAACTACAGCCAAAGTGCCTGTGTCACCCGGTGGGTATGGCGCGGACAGCATCCAGGTTTTGGAAGGTTTGGAAGCGGTCAGAAAAAGACCAGCGATGTACATTGGTGATATAGGGGTAAAAGGGTTGCACCACCTGGTGTATGAGGTAGTCGACAACTCGATTGATGAAGCCCTCGCCGGTTACTGTAAGAACATATTGGTTACCATACATGAAGATAATTCCATATCGGTAGAAGATGATGGTCGCGGTATTCCTACTGCCATGCATACGAAGGAAAAACGCTCTGCACTGGAAGTTGTAATGACCGTGCTGCATGCCGGTGGTAAATTTGATAAAGGATCATATAAGGTTTCCGGCGGATTGCATGGTGTGGGAGTTTCCTGTGTAAACGCATTAAGCGCCGACCTGCATGTTACCGTTAACCGGGATGGAAAGGTATTTGAACAGGAATACAAGATCGGTGTTCCTCAATATCCCGTTCGCGAAATAGGCATAAGTGATACTACCGGAACCAAAACACATTTCTGGCCAGATCCCACAATTTTCACTACAACTGTTTATAACAGGGATATCCTGGAAGCACGCTTACGTGAACTGGCTTATCTCAATAAGGGAATTAAAATCACCCTGGGTGATCTGCGTGAGAAAGAAGAAGATGAAACTACTTATGCCAAAGTATTTTACAGTGAAGGAGGTATTATTGAGTTTGTGGAACTGCTTGACAATAATGCTGGCCGTGTTTCCCTTCTTCCCAATGTGTTATATGTAGACGGCCGTGATGAAGCTACCAATGTTGCAGTGGAGGTAGCTCTTACATATAATAGCAGCTATAACGAGCATATCTACTCGTATGTAAATAATATCAATACTATTGAAGGAGGTACACATGTATCCGGTTTCCGTCGTGCACTGACAAGAGTATTCAAAAGCTATGGCGATAAGAACGGTCTCTTTGAAAAAGCGAAGGTGGAAATTGAAGGAGATGATTTCCGCGAAGGATTGAGCGCCATCATTTCTGTAAAGGTTCCGGAGCCACAGTTTGAAGGTCAGACCAAGACCAAATTGGGTAATAGTGAGGTAATGGGTGTTGTAGACAGCACCATGTCTAAAACATTGGAAGCGTTTCTGGAAGAACATCCTAAGGATGCACGGAACATTATCAATAAAGTGATCCTTGCTGCCCAGGCAAGAGCTGCTGCCAGAAAGGCGAGGGAACTAGTGCAGCGTAAATCCGTATTGACAGGCGGAGGTCTTCCGGGTAAACTGGCAGACTGTTCTGATCGTGACCCTGAGCGTTGCGAGCTGTTCTTGGTTGAGGGTGACTCAGCGGGTGGTACTGCCAAACAGGGGAGAGACAGAAGCTTTCAGGCTATTCTTCCACTCCGTGGTAAGATCCTGAACGTGGAAAAGGCCATGGAACACAAGATCTATGAAAATGAAGAGATCAGGAATATGTATACTGCCCTGGGTGTAACAGTAGGAACTGCTGATGATCCCAAGGCATTGAACCTTGCCAAGCTTCGTTATCATAAGCTGATAATCATGACCGATGCCGATGTGGACGGTTCCCACATTGCTACACTGATACTTACCTTTATTTTCCGTTATATGAAGGAACTGGTGGAACAGGGTTATGTTTATATTGCTCAGCCCCCGCTTTACCTTGTGAAAAAAGGCAAGGATCAGGCTTATGCCTGGAGTGAAGAACAGCGTAAAGGCTTTATCGAGAAGTTTAGCGGTGGAAAAGAGGATTCCGTTAACGTACAGCGCTATAAAGGTTTGGGAGAAATGAATGCAGACCAGCTTTGGTCAACAACCATGAACCCTGAAACCCGGTCTTTAAAGGCTGTTACGCTTGAAAGTCTCGCTTCTGCTGATGAAGTGTTCAGTATGCTGATGGGAGATGAAGTTGGCCCACGCAGGGAATTCATTGAAAGCCACGCCAAGTACGCCAAGCTAGACGTCTAATATGTAAAATATTGTTTACTAGTCAAATAGCCCCGGTTTTCTGGGGCTATTTTATTGTTGTTAGGAATTTTAGACCCTGAAAACCCCTAAATGCCGTAATTTCAACCATTACTAACTCAAAAACTAATACCCATGTCTGAAGTAACACTCACCGCTTATAACGTAAAAACCAAAGAGAAAGGCGTACCCATGCACGATGCCGTGATCACTAAAACGGCCAAAGGCGCCTATATGGCTCAGGGTCATGATGGCAAGGGTAATAAGCTCACTACATTGTTAAACGAGGCTAAGGCACTCGCAGCAATCAAGGCTGGTATCGCCAAACAGGGATGGTAATCAATAGCGGTGTTAATGAATAAATCAACCGGTTGCTGAAAGTGCCCGGTTTTTTTATGCAGTAATGGTTGGTGCCCAGGAATCACATCGCAATAATTCTTAAGGCCCCGCCTGCGGAGGAGTGAACCATGACGATACGAACTTTTATGCAGTAATGGTTCGTGAGACACGAACCAGGGCGGAGGTGTTTTCTCCCGATCGCGAAATTTCAGGGAACCGAAAAATTAATGTATCGGAACTATCTGTAAAGAACAAATGTTCCTTTTTCTGTGAAATCAGATTTCAGAACAAAGTCGAAGAATTCGGAATAATAGACATAAGCTCCCATTGGCTGTAGTTTCCCTTTCCAATAACCGTCCCATCCTGCAGTAGGATCTTTGGTTTGATATACCACTTCACCGTTACGATTATAAATAACAAGCTTATACCTGGGAACCGGGCAGTTCAAACCCGCTTTATAAAGATCATTACGCCCATCGCTATTGGGCGTAAATGCATTGGGGAATTTCACACATCTGTCTTCACATTCAACTGCTATTGTGGTATCACGACGGTTACCACACATGTTCTCTGCGTAGAGAGAATATTGTCCGCGTGTTGCAGCAACAATAGAAACAGCATGACTGCCATTGCTCCAGGTATAATCAGTTTCTTCCTCAGCCACTACCTGTAGCGTTATTCCTAATGTTCCACAGGGAATGATGAATGCATCACCCAATTCGAATCTGGGTGTATCTATCACCCTTACCAACATTGGCAATCTCGGGCTTTCACATCCTCTGAGCGTCTGCGAGAACCAGTAAGTTGTTCTTCCGGTATCAATAGTAGATGGAACGGGTAAGACAGGATTGC
>CAMLGP010000025.1 GCA_946479535.1 uncultured Bacteroidota bacterium | reverse complement strand
TCAGGAATATTGCTACCAACCTCATTGATAATATTTCCCATGTTCCCGGAGTATCACAGGTTTCTACGGGCCCGGCTATTTCAAAACCATTTATCAGGGGATTGGGCTATAACCGTGTATTGGTGGTGAATGATGGGGTGCGGCAGGAAGGGCAACAATGGGGTGATGAGCATGGTATCGAGATCGATGATCAGAATGTTTCGAAGATTGAAGTTTTGAAAGGGCCCGCTTCCCTGATGTACGGGAGTGATGCACTGGCAGGTGTTGTTAATGTGATCTCCATTGCACCTGCACAGGATGGTCAGGTGAAAGGAAATATTGCCAGCAGTTATTTTACCAATAACCGGCAACGAAATCTTCACGCCGCCATTGATGGAAACCAGAAAGGATTTATCTGGGGATTGAATGGTTCCTATAAAGCGGCAGCAGACTACCGTAATAAATATGACGGTTATGTATTCAATTCCAAATTCAATGAAAAGGATTTTGGTGGATATATTGGACTGAATAAAAATTGGGGTTATTCGCATTTGTATGTTACCCGCTTTGATCAACGCCTCGGTCTTATTGAAGGAGAACGTGATCCTGCAACGGGCCTGTTTGTAAAGCAGATCGATAACGGAGGAGTAATAGAAGATGCGATTCCCACACATGAGGATTTTACAAGTACTGATCCATTAATTCCCAGGCAAAGAATACGGCATTTTAAAACGGCGATCGATAACAGCTTCCGTTTAGGAAAAGACAGGATCACGCTGGTGCTTGGGTATCAGCGTAACCTCCGGCAGGAGTTCGGTAATGTGCTGGCACCCGATGAGAAAAGCCTGTATTTTGATCTGGGAACATTCAATTATAATCTCCAGTATCATTTAGCAGAAAAAAATAACTGGAAAACAACTATCGGTGTAAATGGAATGGAACAATCCAATAAGAATAAAGGAGACGAACAGCTGATCCCGGAATATTCTTTCTTTGATATCGGTGGATTTGTGTACACGCAAAAAAGAATTGACCCGGTCACGCTGAGTGGTGGAATCAGATTCGATAACCGCTCAATCGATTCCAGGCAGTTAATAGATGGATCTGACATCAAGTTCCCCGGTTTCAGGAAGGATTTTTCTAATATTTCTGGAAGTGCGGGATTGGCCTGGGAGGCCAGCAAAGTAGTGACCCTTAAATTAAATCTTGCCCGTGGATTCAGAGCGCCAGGCATTCCGGAGTTGGCCAGTAATGGTGCTCATGAAGGAACCAATCGCTATGAATATGGTGAACAATCTTTAAGATCAGAGACCAGTTTTCAGACAGACGCTGGTATTGAAGTTGCCGGCGAACATGTTTCCATTAATGCCAATATATTTTATAATCCTATCCGGAATTTTATTTACTACCGGAAACTCATTGCTGCTGCAGGCGGGGATTCAATTATTACAGATGGAACTAATCAGTTCTTTGCCTTTCGTTTTAGTCAGGACAATGCACGCCTTTATGGGATGGAAATGAATGTTGATTTCCATCCGCATCCCCTGGATTGGCTTCATATTGAAAATACCTTTTCCTGGGTGCGCGGAGAATTGAGCAATGAGCAGGATGGGAGTAAAAACCTTCCTTTCATTCCTGCCGCAAAACTGGTCAATGAAATTAAGGTTGATCTGCTAAAGAAGGCAAAGACTTTCCGCAATGTATTTATAAAGGCTGAACTGGAGAATACATTTGCCCAGGATCATCCATTTACAGGGTATAATACCGAAACAAAAACTCCGGGTTATAGTCTTTTCAATATGGGCATCGGCACTGATATAAGGCGTAAAAGTAAAACGCTTGCTACCTTATTGATCGGCGCCAATAATATAACCAATGTGGCTTATCAGAATCATCTTAGCAGGCTCAAATATGCACCCGAAGATCCTGTTACTGGCCGGATGGGTGTATTTAATATGGGCCGGAATTTTTCGATTAAGCTAAATGTGCCGATTGAGTTCTAAGAAATTTAAGAGGTTTAAGAGGTTGAAAAGGTTTAGGCATTATTGAATTGGATTCTTCCGATTTTTTAAACCCTGAACCTCTTAAATCTCTTAGACCTTTTGAACCTCTTAAACTCTCACACCCGAATCCGTACATTTGAAGCATGGAAATTACCTTCAACACACCTGCCTTATTGTTTCCTGCCATCAGTCTTTTGTTACTGGCCTATACCAACCGGTATCTTGCGCTGGCCAACCTGATCAGGAAATTACACGATGAATATATGAGGGGTGAGAAAAATCACCTGTTGGTGAAGCAGATCAGGATACTGCGGGTCAGGATCAACCTGGTGAGGCAGATGCAGGGCCTGGGTGTGCTGAGTTTCCTGTGTTGCGTGATCACAATGTATGGAGTTTACCAGCAGTGGACGCAGATAGTTAAATATGTTTTCGCCATTAGTTTGTTAAGTCTGCTGGTTTCCCTGATCCTGTCAATTTTTGAGATATCACAGAGCACCAAAGCACTGGAATGGGAGCTAAGTGATATGGAAGAACTGGAAAAATCCAATTTCTTCTCTGATCTGTGGGGAAAAGGCAAAGAGGAAAAGGGAAAAGAACAATAGTTGTACTAAATTCAAAAGTAAAAAGTCAAAAGTTAAAATTGCGGTTTCGTTCAAAAGAGATTTTCCCTCATTAATTCTAAAATTCAACTGTAATAGAAGGTCCTCTTTTTAATTATTAATTTTGACTTTTGAATTTATAATATGAAGTGGTTTGGAGGAATATTATGGATTGTGTTAGTGAGCCTGCTTTTTACTCATTGTTCAAGTGGAGGCTACGGACAGGAAACTGATCCCAATCACGTGATTGATTTTAGTGACTCCACCTATCCGGTAATTGAGATCACTACTCCAACCCCAGACCAGGAATTCCAATCAGGTACAACAGTTAGCATTACCGGAAAAATTACAGATAACAGTCTTTACCAGGGTAGCGTTACTATTAAAGAGGAGGGAACTGGCAACACAGTAAAGGACCAGGTGTATGAAATTCATGGATTATCATCCTATAATTATTCACTAAACTGGACTCCTTCTGTAACAAAAACTACTGGCTATAGTATAACGGTGAAGTTTGAAGACCATGGCTTCAACGAAAGCACCAAATCTGTAAAAGTGAAAGTAAACCCCTGAACAATGGGATTAAAGAGAATTTTTTAGCCTTAATACGCGTTGCCAGCTTCCTCCATTGTAAACTTCTTTAAGGCCATATTGCTGGAGAATTCTCCGGGCAGTTGCGCTTTCCGACCCGTTGCCACAAAATATGATGGGTTTGCCCAATCGTTTTATATAGCCTGCATTTTTAGTGATCTGCTCAATGGGAATATTCAGGGAACCGGGTACCTTTCCCTGGTCATATTGATAAGGAGGTCTAACGTCAATAATAACGGCATCCTGCATCAGCGCCTCTCTTAAGTTGTTGGCGCCTGCAAATAAGAATGAAAATAGGCCCATGGTGTTATGCGGTAAGCAATTTGTTTTTTCTTTCACCTATCTGCTGACGCCACATAGCATAGTACAACCCTTTTTCCTCCAATAATTTATCGTGATTGCCAGTTTCAACAATATCTCCCTTTTCCAGCACATAGATCCTGTCTGCATGCATCACAGTGGAGAGGCGGTGAGCAATCAAAATGGTGATCTGGTTGCCTTCCATTGAAATACTGCGGATAGTATCTGAAATCTCCTCTTCTGTGAGGGAATCCAGAGCAGAAGTAGCTTCATCAAACAATAATAATTTTGGTTTACGGAGAAGTGCGCGTGCAATAGAAAGCCGCTGCTTTTCTCCTCCTGATAATTTCAGACCACCTTCACCAATGGTTGTGTCCAAACCTTTCTCCGCCCTTGCCAGCAAATTTTGACAACTGGCTTTCTGCAATACATCCTGCACTTCGGCATCAGAGGCGGCTGGATTCACAAAAGTCAGGTTTTCACGAATGGTTCCTGAAAACAATTGAGTGTCCTGCGTTACAAATCCAATCTGGTTACGCAGATCATCAAAATCGATATTGTTTTCATCAATTCCATTGTAAAGGATCTTGCCAAGCTGTGGCCGGTAAAGACCAACCAGCAATTTCATCAGGGTAGTTTTACCGGCTCCGGAAGGACCAACAAACGCTATAGTTTCTCCTTTGCGAACAGTGAAGCTGATATTTTCAATGGCACGGTGTGTTGCCGTACGATGTTTGAATCCTACATGATCAAATTCCAGTGTCTTTATTTCACCCAGGTGACCAGGGTTTGCTGGTTTTGCTTCAGGCTCTTTTACCATCAATGTCTGGAAGTTCTCTAATGAAGCCTGTGCCTCACGGTAAGACAGAATGATATTGCCAATCTCCTGTAGCGGACCGAATACAAAGAAGGAGAAGATCTGCATGGTAACAATTTCACCCGGGCGTAACTGTCCATTGAATACCAGTAACATTAAAAGGAAAAGGATGATCTGTCTTAATGTATTGACAAAAGTTCCCTGTACAAAGCTGACACTGCGAATTCGTTTTACTTTGGTTAATTCCAGTCCGAGGATCTTGAATGTGTTTTTATTTAAACGACTTACTTCCTGCCTGGTCAGGCCAAGACTTTTTACCAGTTCAATATTCCTCAGTGATTCAGTGGTAGCTCCGGCAAGTGCTGTGGTTTGAGAAACAATATTTCTCTGAATGGTCTTGACTTTTTTGCTTAGCAGGTTGGAGATGATAGTGAGCAGGAAGATCCCGCCAAAATAAACAATGGGAAGTCTCCAGTCTATAGCCGAAGCATACACTGCAACGAAAATAATTCCCACAATTACGGGAAACAGCACATTGATAAAAGTGCTGATGAATTTTTCAGTATCAATGCGCACTTTCTGAAGAATGCCAAGTGTTTCCCCGCTTCTGGCATCTTCAAATTCATGATAGGGCAGCCTCATAGCGTGCTGCAATCCATCAGTAAATACTTTGGCCCCGAATTTCTGTGTGATCAGATTTAAAGTATAATCCTGGAAGGCCTTGGCAATCCGGCTGATCATGGCAACAGTTATGGAAGCCAGTAAAAGCCAGGCCACACCATATAATCTGATGTTTTCGAATGCGCCTGTTTTGCCAGGCTTGGCCATCTCACGCCAGCCATTAATATAACAGAAATCTGACCATGTCATTGTAGTAGAAGACCGGTGATAGTTCCCCAGGTCTACCAACTTTCCAAATATGATTGGGTCAACCAAAGAGAAACCAATATTAATTCCCGCCAGCACCAGCGTCAAAATTACCAGCCACTTATAGGGCTTCAGGTATTGAAACAGAATTTTCATGCGTTATTGCAAATAATAAAAAGATATTCAACAACCAAATAGCGTACAAGTTCGTAAAAAATCCACAACTTAGTGGCAGATCACTAATTAAGTCCTATTTTGCTATTATGAAGAAGGCTCTGGTAGACCTTTACAAACTGGGTGGAAATAGTTATAACGGCCTGTATCATTATTGTTACCAGATGGGGTTTCACATGGCGGCCAATCCGCCAGAGGACATGGAATTGACCCTTTATGTTCCCAAAAAAAAGATCGGATTATTTGGCGAGAATGTAAAATACGCCGTGCAACGCAGCCGCGACAAATTTTACCGATTTGGAACGGGAAAATACGATCTCTGGCATGTGGCCACCACCA
Organism: uncultured Bacteroidota bacterium; assembly: GCA_946479535.1. The sequence goes on along the minus strand of CAMLGP010000025.1, from coordinate 6,730 downwards.
TCTCCTGGTACCGGCCATTTAACAGCCGGACCAGGACTATCCTTACCATTCATGATCTCAACTTTCTTGACCAGGATGAATTCAGTGCGGCAGGCCGCCGTCGGTATTTGCGGTTGACCCAGGAAAAAGTAAGACGGGCTGATTACCTGACCTTCATATCCGAATTTGCACGGCAGCAGGCTGCCCAGCACATGGACCTCCATAATAAGCCCTACAGGATCATTTATAATGGATGCAATGTTCCATTGGATGATCATCATTTTCACGAACCAAAGCAAAGACCGTTACGGCCTTTTCTTTTTTCAATAGGGCAGCTTCATTCAAGGAAGAACTTTCATGTATTGCCGGCCCTGCTGGTAAATAATGATTATGACCTGGTGCTTGCGGGCATGAAAAATTTCGATTACGTGGAAAAGATAATCGGCGAAGCCAAACGGCTTGGTGTAGCTGACCGTGTGCATTTGGTTGGACCGGTTTCTAACGAAGAGAAATTCTGGTATTACCAGCACTGTCTTGCTTTCTGTTTTCCCAGCAAAGCTGAGGGATTTGGACTGCCAGTGTTGGAAGCCATGCATTTTGGTAAACCAGTTTTTATTTCCCGTGCTACCAGTCTCCCGGAAATAGGAGGGGATAAGGCCTATTATTTTGACAGTTTTGATCCGGAGGCAATGAAGGAAGTGTTTGAAAAAGGCATGAATGATTATATCAACAATCAGCGAATGGCTGACATCCGGCAACATGCTGACTCATTTAACTGGAACCGGGCCGTGCAGGAATACCTTGAAGTGTACCGGAAACTGCTTTAGGTGCAGGCCCTGAACGGGCATGAAATTCCCCTTTACTCTGTCTATATTTGTTTTCATGAATAACCACGTTCCCAGGCAATTCAAACCGGGATTGAACCAGCCTTTTTATTTCCTTCGGACTTATTTGTACAGAAAGATCAAAACGATGGCTCCCACCTGCAAGGGTAAATTGCTTGACTTTGGATGTGGAAGCAAACCTTATCAATCCTTATTCACGAATGTTACGGAATACATTGGGCTGGACTTTGCCGGTGAAGGACATTCGCATGAGAAAGAATCCATCGATGTTTTTTATGATGGCAAAAAGATACCGTTTCCAGACCATCACTTTGATAGTGTATTTAGTAGTGAAGTTTTTGAACATGTGTTTAACCTGGAAGAAATTCTTGCCGAGATCAACCGGGTGATGAAACCAGGAGCACAGTTATTGATCACCTGTCCGTTTGTATGGCCGGAGCATGAAGTGCCGGTTGACTTTGCACGTTATACTGTGTTTTCGCTGAGATATATGCTCACAAAAAATGGCTTTGAGGTTAAACAGGAAGATAAATCGGGAGATTTCTCCGCAGCCATCTACCAATTGCGAATGGTCTACTATAGCGAACATGTGATTCCTAAACTGCCATTACTGGGGAAAAGTAAATTCTTCCGGACGTCAATTGCGCCGGGGTTTTATGCCTGTATTAATATCTGGTTTTCCTTTTGGCACAAGGTATTGCCTAAAAGCAGGGTATTATATTTGAATAATATTATTGTTGCACAAAAAAAGTAATTATGCAAACAGTGGTTGTTACCACCTGCTCTGCCAATCACCTTGCACAGGCAAAAAGCCTTGGAGATTCATTATTGCAGTTCAATCCTTCGTATAAATTGATCATTGGCCTGGCTGATAAGATGCCGGCAGGGATCACGAAAGAATCTTTTCTTCCTTATGAGATAGTGGAAGTGCATGAGCTGAATATTCCGCAGTTCAATGAAATGTATGAGAGATACAATACGTTTGAACTGAATTGTGCATTGAAATCGTTTTTCCTGGCTTATGCCATGGAGCGCCAGCCAGATTATTTGTTGTTCATGGATTCTGATATGTTGGCTTTTGAATCAATGGCGGCAATAAATGAATTGTTGAACAGTTATTCCATTCTACTGACCCCACATATACTTTCTCCATTTCCTGTAGATAATCATAAACCCCAGGAACGGGATATCCTAAAGGCAGGGATTTACAATGCCGGTTTCCTTGGATTGAAGAATGATGAAACGGGTAAGGCATTTTTGAAATGGTGGACCAGCAGAATGGTTGACCAGTGTTATGAGAAACCGAAATGGGGCTGGGTAGTGGATCAGAACTGGTTAAACCTGGTTCCGATCTATTTCAGGAAAGTAAAAGAGATGGATCATAAGGGATGTAATGTTGCGTATTGGAATTTGCATGAGCGAACGATAGAAAGAAAAGGAACTGGATTTGTAGTGGATAACACATACCCGCTGCTTTTTTTTCACTTTAGTGGGTATAATATCTCGATGCCTGAAAATGTTTCCCGTCATCAAACCCGGTATGGCATGAATGATTTTCCGGTGGTAAAAGAATTATTTGCTCATTATCATCAGAGGCTTTTAAAGAATGGGCATGAGGAGATGCTAAAACTACCCTGTTATTATAAAAAGAAAAAGACACTACTCCAGAAACTCGGGTTAAAAAAATAGTCACTCTTTACATAAGGGAAAATAATTGCCAGAAAGCCAGTACAAATGAAATTATTGCGAGTAGCAGGAATATTTTTTTTCGTATACTGATAAAAAGCACACTGGCCGCAGCAAATAAAAGCATGCAGCCAAGTGTGCTTATTACGGGATGCTGAAAATAAGGTTGTAACCATTCTGGAAAGTGGGCCACATATACAGCATGTAACTCTGATAGAGATAATTTCTCGTTTTCGGTATGGATGCTGAACAAAATCCAATCTAACAACTGCAATAATCCCAGGGTAAAAAACAAAAAAGCGAATACAATCTTTGTTCTCATATTTTATTAAACTAAAAACCAATACCAGGAGATGGTATTCCCGCTACAACTGGAAGCAACGCATCCCGGCAGGCAGTACCATCTTGGTGAACAGCTTTGGCACTGGTAGTCATGAACAAGGCATACAGAACTCCAGTAAACGCAGGGACCCGAATAGTTGCCACAGCAACCGCATTGTCCGCCTTGCGGCCATCTGCCCAGGGTAGTATTAAAATAGGTATCAAGTTTGGAATTGACTTGCTTTACATTCAAAACTCCGGATTCAAAACGCAAAGCATTCAGGTAATAATCAATTCCTTCGTCAGGCGAAGTTGATTTTTTTACATTGAGAAAGGATTTAAAATTTCTTGCATCAATTATTTCATCTTCTTCAACGGTAAACGAGGAAATCCCCCGGATATATCCTTCAAATGGAGAGAAAGTTACTTTTCCGGATTGACTGATATCCCTGTTTATTGCTTTGGCAAGCGTATTAAACATACACAGGGATTGAAAAACCAGCGATTTCATGGTACGCAATTCAGCTGATTCAGCTAAGGAAGCCAACATCTTTTCAACCAACCCTGAATAGGTTTGAAGAGTTGAGGTTCCATACCTAGTAAAAATATTCCGGTATGCATCATTCAGTAAAAGGGAAAGGGCATCTTTATCTCTTACATTGTGCTGGTCAAGGTTAAGCGTTCCATATTCAAGTGTGAGACGTGCAGCATCATCTGTCAAAACCAGTGAGGTAACGAGGGATGTATCTGTTCCAGCCGCTGTCAGACTCCAGGTGTAGGTTAAAATGGCACCTGTTACAGGATCCTTATAGGTCCACTGATTTCCGGGTACCTCACGAGATGCAACGGGAATTCTTTCCGTAACCGGGTTGGCAGTTTGCACCGTTGTCTCTTTTTTGTTTTTCTGACAGGAGATAACAATGGCCACAACTACAAATAGCAATAGCATGCAAGTGATTACCTGCTTCATAAGTGTTTTCATAAATTAATATGTTTAATGGCGAATGATAAATACAGTTAAAAGGTAAAAGGAAAAGGTATCCATTCAATCCTGCATTTTATAACCGTGCAATTTTGGAGATATTCGCGAAGATGTTTTATCATTCTGCACGGCAGCCGGCAGAATCCATTATAAATCCCAATTCAAGCGATCATGTGTAGTACAAATCTGGTTTATGGCCATTTATAAAAGTATATCTATCCAGGCCCTTGTGTATTCCAAAGGAAAAAATTACTACACAGTGATTAACGGACCTTTTGGAGGAGGCTAATTCGTTCCATGCAAAGTTGAATAGTAAGCTCTCTCATTAATTTAACTCTTTCGGCGAGCCATATCAGGTCTTTGGGATTTACAGAATAGTTCAATTTGTAGCGGCTATCTATGTAGGATTTTACGAGTATAGTGAATAGTCTTTTTTCATTTTCAGTTTGATCCGGGAAAATGATTTTGAAGCGGGCATGTGAATGGCAGGCTACTTTGTTCAGGTCTCTGAGGTCATGAGTTTTGGGTTTGTAATCTGTGAAGACGAGGTGAATTGCGGCGTAGTAGCTTTCTGTTGCCTGGTGCAATTGAAAAATAGCCGTGGCATACATTTCTTTACCCAATGCATAATTATAGACATCAAATAGTTCATCCCCTTTTTTGAACCATTTGTCAAAGTATAGTTTCGCTATTTCTCCCCGCTCATAGTCTGACAAATCCCTGGGGGTAGCCAGTTCATATTTATTTGTTGTATACAGCAGAATCCCTTCATGAACTATATCACGAAAGAAGTACTGGCCTTCTTCCAGCTCTTTATTCAGGAAATTGATATCATGAAATATTATTTGCGGTGATGCCTGTAATCTTTCCTGTCTTTTCACCCGTTGCCGAATTCGCTTGCCCAGACCAGGGGGCATGTCCTGGTGGTGTTCGGTTACTACCAAAAAGTCATAATCACTCTTGTATTCATAGAGCGTTCCATTCTCATCATAGTATCTCTCGTCTACCCAATCTCCGCGGCTGTAGCTGCCGAACAGGATGATCATTTCAGGCTTTACCAGCTCTTTAATACTTAGCATGATACCATTGATCTCATACCGCTTGTGATTGGGCAGATGGTCCAAAGAGGTTTTCAACTGGAAAGCTTGTTTAGGGATGTATATTTCACGGGTTCTCATCACCCGGTGAAAGTAGATAAGGCTGATATGCTGGCAAGGTGAAAAAAACAATGATTTATGGTCTTTTTCTGATTCAAAACCAAGGCCTTATCTGCTATATGAGGCTTATAAAAGCCACCCAGAAATGCTTAGTACTTCCACTAGCACCTGCTGATTAAAGACTAAGTAGAGCCAGGAGCAAGGGTTCATAGGATCAGGATACGCCCTGGGATGACCCTGGGTACAGAGTGGGAAGAAGGTGGATCAGGAAAAGGTCAGGTAATGATCAGGGTATTTTCAGGAGAATGTCAGGGGAAGGGTCTATAAGTGACTAACCTTTAAGTATTTACACTGAGCAAATTTGTTCTTTTTTTTCTCTACATTGGATTTGCAAAAACCTTGCTCATTTAAAACCTTATTACCATGCAAACCCTTGTACCATCTCCTTTAAATCCCAGAGGCACCGTGGGAGATAAAGTATTTGTGGACAGTACCACGTACGGTTATCACTGGCGTAAACGGCCTTTAACTGCCAAAGCTTCCTTAAGAGCGTTGAAACAGGAAAGCAAACGTGCCGGTTTTATTAACAGATTAGCCGGTGATTTAAACGCTGTCATTAAACTTCACATGGGAGGTTTTAAAGGCAGAAATTTTTATCATCGGTTGCTTAAAAAATTCCGAAGAGAGTCTATGGACAACAGGTATCTGCTGTTACGCCAGGCGGAAAAAATGTTTATTAATGAAGAGTATCCGGAAAGAATGTTGGGGGATTATGAATATGAAATAAAAGCGACCCCAAACGAAATTTCCATAGATATACATGCTACTGAACATTTCACGAAGTCCTTTGTGGGACAAAAGAACTGTTATTATTATGAAGTGCTATTGATCACCTGGTCTATGAAAAAGCAGCCGTACCATTCCCGGCAGGGATCAGGTTGGATAGAAGCTCCGGGGCCACTGCCGAGTCTGAGCTTTAAATTCCCACTTGCAAATCCTGCTTCACAATGGCTTTTATGTGTAGGCCATAGAAGTGGAAGTAATAAAGTGTTAGATCCGACTGAAAAGAACCGGAGCATGCAAATTGTAGAGGTTGGGACGTTTGAAGAAAAGGATTTGGAGGCGTTGAATTTAAGTAAGCCGTATGTGCCGAAATATGAAAGATCAAATCCTGAAATTACACAAGAGGTGGATGTGTGGGTGGAGCCGAGGTATGAAGCGGATAAGGAGAGAGAAACCTAGAACTGGGGTTCGAGCCTGCGGTTCGCGGTCGCATACTCATTATTGACCTGACTGGTTTTTTAGCAATGCTTCATTCCTGGGTGCAGGCAGTAGGAGCCAGGAATAGGCGGAAAGCAATTGAGCAATTATTGGCATCCCATGATTGGATAATCCTTCATATAAACGGCGATACCGGCTGTTCCATTTATACGGAAAAGAAATATGGATCATGCGCTTGAGATCCATACGGCCCGCGCACTCACGTGGAATTGCGGGGCAGAAGGGACTCGTGGAGATCATGGTGTTTTATCGAAACCGGTTCCATGTGCTGCGTAAGCAGGATATTATAGGAAAGCGGATTTATAAGATACTCTCGTAACCAGGAGTGATAAAAGCGAAAAGAACCCCGTGGGGTACTCTTCAATTCTTTGTCGTTAGGGAGTCACGAATGACCCGCCGCCGATCGAGTGAACGTACGAATATTTTTTGCAAATTTCTAAGGGTTGATTGACCGGTTCCGAGACTCTGCCCTGCATTAT
>CAMLGP010000024.1 GCA_946479535.1 uncultured Bacteroidota bacterium | reverse complement strand
ACCGGTTGCCTGCCGGGTGGTAATTCATCAATAACACTATAATCCAGATCGCCGTAGGCAGTCATGGCCAGGGTGCGTGGTATGGGAGTGGCAGTCATCACCAGAATATGAGGTGAGACTTCTGCTTTTTCCCAAAGTTTAGCCCTTTGCGCCACGCCAAACCGGTGCTGCTCATCAATGATCACCAGTCCCAGCCTGTCAAACTGCACCACATCTTCAATTACGGCATGGGTGCCAATCAGGATTTGAAGAGTTCCGTCTGCCAGTGCCGCCAATGTCTTTTTTCTTCCGGCAGACCGGGTGGAACCGGTCAGCAATTCCACCCGCACAGGCATATCCTCCAATAAAGTACTGATGGTATTGTAATGCTGTTTGGCTAATATTTCGGTTGGCGCCATCAGGCAGGCCTGGTAGCCATTGTCAATTGCCAGCAGCATGATCAACAGGGCTACAATGGTTTTTCCGCTGCCCACATCTCCCTGTAACAACCGGTTCATCTGTTTGCCACTGCCGGTATCATTTCTTATTTCGCGAATCACTCTTTTCTGCGCACCAGTCAGTTCAAATGGCAGGTGCTCCTTATAAAATGAATTAAAGAGATCACCCACTTTATCAAATACCACACCTTTTGAAAACCGGTGACGTTTTGAGCGAAGCAGGCTCATCCGTAACTGAGCCAGGAATAATTCTTCAAACTTCAATCGTTTTACTGCTTCCGCAAATTGGGTATTGGAAGAAGGGAAATGTATTTGACAGAAAGCCTGGTAACGGCTCATCAATTTTAACTGACTGATAATGGCAGCAGGTAAATTCTCCGGCAGATCATGCTCCCTTAATTGACTTACCAATACCCTGGTCAGTTTACCGATCTGTCTTCCTCCCAATCCTTTTACCCTGAGTTTTTCCGTGGTAGGATATACTGGTTCAAGAAATTCTTTACCAGTTTGATTTGCGGGAGTCCAGGCCTCAATTTCAGGGTGAACAATCTGCACTGTGTTCTGAAAAAAGCTAACCTTGCCATACACCAGGTATGACTGCCCGGGCAGCAATGATTTCTGGATCCAGTTAATTCCCTGGAACCATACAAGTTCCAGTTCACCGGTATTATCTTTTAACCGGGCTACCAATCTTCTGGACCTGCGGTCACCTGCTATCTCAACATTCAGCAATTTGCCAGCTATCTGGATGTATTCAGTCTGGTTATTGATCTCGTTTATGGTATTGACCTTTGTACGGTCCACATGGCGATAGGGAAAAAGTTCCAGCAGATCACGGAAAGTGAAAAGGGATAGTTCCTTTTTCAATGAATCGGCACGTTGAGGTCCAACTCCTTTAAGGTATTCAATTGGGCTGTCTAATATCGGGGAAGTGGAAGCCAGAAAATGTTTTGCGCAAAATTAAATGAAAGAGGGGAAGGCTGTAGTTACAAACTGGTTTACTAAGGTCCAATTCTAAATTTTGGAATTTCGAATTGGAAATTGAAATTTCGAAATTTCCCAATTCCATCCCGCCTGGACGGGACAAAATCATGCACTAGTTGATTTATGGGGTTGCTTCTCTCAAAGATTTTTCCCAAAGTACAGTCTGATCTTTTTTTATGTAGCGGATGAAACCGCGAACCAGGCAGATATTCATGAAGAGAAAATAGAATGGAACACCGAGGATACCCATTGACCGACCTGAATATGCCTGGATCCATCCCAATAAGGCCATTCCATAAAAAAAGAGTTGAAAGCCCAGGAATCCGGTATAGAATCCATGGGCGGGCTCCTGTAAGGATAAAACGATATTAAAGATCAATACGGCTATCAATAACAGCGGACAAATTACCCAGCGCAATAAACGACGCGAAAAATATTGAAAAGAGAGTAATGGAAATTTAATTGGATTGAGACAATCTTTCAGGTAACCTGTGGTCTGGTATGCGCCTGCTGCAATACGGATCTTTCTTTTTGCTTCTTCCTGCAGGGAAACGGATGGGAATTCAGTTGCAAATGCACCCGGCTCATAATCGATACGGTAACCTTTTAAACATATCTGCATGGAGATAATAAAATCATCCAGGATGAAGGAATGGTCAGGCGGCTCAAACAGGTCAGTTCTGATGGAAAACAATTCACCAGCTGCACCAACAACAGTATTGAAGTCTGCGTCCTGTTTTTTCATGAAGGATTCATACTGCCAGTACAATCCTTCCGCTTCACCAATTGTAGATGGCTGTTGGCTGCGTGCGATCTTTTTCTCTCCCGCTACCCCGCCAACCAGCGGATCACGATATCGAAGAATGATCATCTTAATAGATTCCTTATTCAAAAAAGAATTGGCATCACTGAATATCACAAACGGTGTTTGCACATTGCGCATGATACGGTTAATGGCTGCCAGTTTACCTTCCCTCTTTCCTTCGTGTGATACTTCAATACCCTGCACATTGGCCAACAACCTTTCAGAACCATCGGTGGAGCCATCCGTAACAAAAATGATTTGCAGCTTTTCGCGGGGGTAGTCAATAGCCAGGGTATTTTCCAGCTTCTGCTGAAGAACAGGGGACTCATTATAGGCGGCAATAACCATTGTCACCGGGGGCCAGTCTTTTTTTTCCAGATCCTCGGACCCTGGTTTGGAACGAAATGATCTCTTGATAAAATTCCAGGCAAGGAGGAGCAGGCCATAGCCAATATAGCCATAGAACATCACGGATAAGCAAACCCAAAAGGCAATAGCAATGATTATCATACCCAACGTTCTAAAAATACGGCGAATTACCCAGAATTGGATGCCCGTTGACCATAGACTGAAAGCCTTTCTCCCCTATTTTTTCAATCCCTTTGCACTCCATAACCCTGACTCGGAAAATCCCGACACCTCCAATTCCAAAGACAGAAATAATTTCACATAGCTGATTTTATGTATATGATTTTGTGTGTCTTATAGTACAAATACAGTTGTTAGCCACAGCTACCTCAAATTCTACTCTAATCACTTGGCCCTCACACAATAAAATTCCGCTTGCATTTTGTGGAATTACGTGCTATTTTGTGCTTCACAAGTTATCCAATCATCTAAGAAAGCGGGAAATCCGTTATGAAAAACCACATCGAACTGCTCCAAATACACCTGTATTTCCACGACTATAAGTTTGCGCTTCTTTGTTTTGTAACGGCATTTGCTGCTACGTTGGTTGCCATTCCACCAATAATTGGTTTAATTAAAAAATATGGTTTATACGATATGCCAAATGCACGTAAGGTGCACAGCAATCCTGTTCCTACCATGGGTGGCGTTGCGATAGTTGGAGGAATGATGCTGGCCCTGCTATTATGGTTCCCATTTACCAGTGAGGCCGGACAGATCAGTTTCTTCTTTTCAATAGCCATTCTCTTTGGTTTGGGGATCATGGATGATCTGAGAGATCTTTCCGCCAAATACAAATTCATTGTACAGGTTGCACTGGCCATATTAATTGCTTTATCGGGAATCAGGGTACAAACCTTTGATGGCCTGTTTGGCATTTATGAATTGCCGCTAGCTTCCCAATATACTTTTACCATTCTTGCAATAGTTGGTATCACCAATGCATTTAACCTGGTTGATGGAATTGATGGCCTTGCCGGTGGGTTAGGATTCATGAGCCTTGTTACCTTAGGCATGTTCCTTACCATCAGTGGTGATATCAATACCGCCTTGATTGCTTTTGCACTGGCAGGCGGTCTACTTGCTTTCCTTTATTTCAATTTCAATCCTGCACGCATCTTCATGGGTGATACCGGATCCCTGGTGCTTGGTTTTGTAGTGGCTGTGCTATGTATACGATTGATGCAGGTTAATGTATCCAATACAGCTCCAGTATTACAAAATGCGCCAGTATTTGTGCTGGGAATTGTTTTGATTCCTGTATTTGATACGTTGCGTGTATTCGCCATAAGAATATGGAAAGGAAAAAGTCCTTTTGAAGCGGACCGTACACATATTCATCACCTGCTTACCAATGCAGGTTTCAGCCACGTATTTGCCGTTAGAGCTATCTGCTTTGTACATGCAATTATATTGGTTGAAGTGCGCCTGCTTCGTGGCATACGCCAGGAATTCATTCTGCTTTTCCTTGCATTATTCATGATACTGGTATGCAATGTCTTCAAAAGAAGCAATGTCATTTTTACCCGATGGGCAAGATGGGGTCAGAAGACATTCAGTGAAGAAAATCAATAATGGCCTCTCCTCTTCCGGAGGTACCCAAAACGTCCTATTTTTTACCCATAATCTCTATCCTGAGCACTAATCACTCCTGCCTATTTCTGGCCTGATTTTTTTACTTATCAGGATAAATAATAATCTATGAGATATGGTTTTATTGCCCTCGTTGGCACTTTCGCCTTAGCAATTTTTGGCTGTAAAGACAATAGTCCCAGGTATATTGATCCAAATACCGGTAAAGAAGTAGTACTTATAAAAGATGCAAACACTGGCTTAATGGTGGATGCTGAAACCAAGAAGCCTGTTCATATTTATGTGGATACAGAAAAGAAGGATACCATTTATGGCGAGACTGGAAAAGTGATCAATGGACATGTGGTACAGGATGATGGCAAATATGAATATGCCGACCTGAGGGTGAAATCTGAAGATGGAGAATATAAGATCAAAGGAGATGATTATAAAGAGAAAATGGAAAAAGATGGCGATCTGAAGATCAAGGATGGTGATATTAAAACAAAGGTTGACGGAAAAACCGGGGAAGTAAAAGTTAAGAATTGAATTGTCTCCATCACCTACACGAATAAAAAGAGGCTATCTCCCGTTTTTGCAAACATAGGAGACAGCCTCTTCTTTATTTCAGCCCTTATACGCCAATCTTTTTTCTTCTTGTCCTCGTGGACTATTATCCTATTATTAGAAGAAGAACCCTGTTTTAAAGTTGATATGCGTAGTTTCTGAAGAAACTCCGTAGGTAACCGTAAGGGAGAACCGGTTATAAGGTATAAAAATCAAACCGCCTCCATAGCTGCCATGCAATGAATTGGAGACCTCACCCGGGATCCACACCCTTCCCATATCATAAAACACCAGAAGACCTGCCTTTCCATTATACAGCCAGTTTTTAGTATTGAATACCCAGCGCAGATCGTTATTCAGATAAAAGGATTGCTTGCCATAGAATCGTTCCCTGTCATACCCTCTCATTTCTCCACTTCCACCACCACCAATAGAATTCAAATTATAATAATCAGCAGTTCCACTTAAGGCACCACCACCTGCCCTGATAGCAAGACTAAACTGTTTGCTCAGGGGAAGAAATGCCGTTGTACTTAATAAGGCCTTGCCAAAAGACTTATTATCATCAATATTGCGTAAATAACCCACGCCCAGACTTACACCTACACCTTTAAAGGGAAATACCTGGTTATCTACATTCAGATAAGAATACCCGCCCTCTACTCCCGCAAAAAACTTACGGTCAAAAACAGATGGATCCATTAAGGTTTGTGCGGAGGTAATAAAATGGTCTCCCGTACTATGCACTTTAACGGATTGCCCGATCAATGAGAATTCAAAATGATGTACTTTCTCAATGTCTCTTTCCACTCCTATCGCCATATATTGTCGTTCACTTTTGGTCTGATAGTAGTTAGTGGTCTTATTAGTGAGTTTGGTTTCATTACCAATGCCAAAGAAATTCTGAACTGCAGGTGCATCCATTCTTGCTTTTATCACAAAATCCCACGTACCAAATAATCTTCCCCACCTTCCTATATAACCGAAGTTGAAAGCGTTCCGGAGTATGCCATAGTTAAAGCAAAGATGATGAGAGGTTTCATATTCAGCTTTTTCCCACGGTTTAGGTATATAGGTAAGTGTGGCAATCACCTTTAACCCGGTACGGGGAAAGCTTTTTAGTGGATTTCTCTCAAAGACCTGGTAACGGGAAGAGGAAATGAATGGACGTATCGAGAAATTGAATTTCTTCTGGTGGGCAGTATCGTATTCATATTTCTTACCGTTATAGATTACAACTTCGTTTTGCAGCTTACGCTGGTTAATTATTTTTCCGTTTTTCAATTCATTAGTTACAATTGAAACAGTATCTGTGCCATCAGGATCAATTAGCCGCACCTTAATAGGATTATGCGAATTATTTCCCTTGACCTGTATCTTATCACTTGATTCCAGGCTATATATTCTCAATTCCCTTGTGTCCTTGCTATTTAATATGCGCGAATAATATGGCGCTTTTACTTCCCCGTCTTTGGTGATCTTGGATATTTCAACCTTTGTTTCCTTACCATTAATACGGTCAATAGTGAAAAGTTCCCTGTCATGCGTTCCGGCCAGATCAAAGCGTTGTGAAAGATTATCATAATAATCAATAGCATATTGTTGCAGGTGATCGCGTCTTGATTTGATCCTTTCAATAATACTATTGCCTGAAATGGCAAATATTTCCGGTGGCAGCAGACGAACGCTTGAGCTGATCAATGTATCAGTTAGCGCCTGTTGTACAATCTGCGCCTGTTTGATCCATTCGTCTTTTGTGAGATCAGTAAGGAATAATCTGTCTAGCGGCCTGGCATGTTTATTCCATCCTGGCACGTCTTTAATTGTTTTATCAAACCCCTGGAATGGTTTATAGACACTGCCTGCAAGTGAAGGATAAAAACCATCGATCCTGGTGAAGGCCTGGTCCCTATCTCGAGGAACCGGGCGGTAGATATTCTTTTTACCGTCTTCAAATTTGGCCCAGCGCCAGTTATCAGGATGCCGTCCCCAATCTCCTATTACCATATCAAATAAACGGGCCCTAACGAAAGCGATCTGGTCAACATGGTTATCATTGTCTTCCCAAATATGTTCAAAAAGTTTTTCACTTCCGATCAGGTTAACTGAATTTCCAAAACTCGCCACATCTTCCTGATTTTCATCCGGACGTTCTTCAAAAAGGTATAACTGATTGGCATATTCCTTATTGAAATTGCCAAGTGCTGGCTGTTCGGGCACAAACACAATAATTGGGTTGGTATGATAAACTCCTGCAGCTTCTGCAAGTGGAGGGATAATAATGGCTGAATAGGGATGTCCAATGGATGCCTGATCTCGGGCAATATTACTCATGAAGGTACCACGTGCTTCATCGGGAAGTGCCTGTCCAAAGTTCTTATCAATGCTACGAAGCACATACTCCCTTCCATTTTTATTTTCAAGACGAAGTGTCCTGGTCTGCCGGCCCCCACCGGTTTTAGTAGGTGTTAACCCGCCTTTTGCTGTATCCAGGTAAAAATTATTGACCCGCACAGGTGTAGTCCATTCTTTCCGATAATGATCTCCCCAGAAAAAATTATGGTAGCCGCTTCGCCTGTATTCCTTACCTGCAATAACCACAGTTGTTCCTTTTACTTCAGGCACATCCTTAACTATTGTAGTCTGTGCAATGGCGGAACAGGTTCCAGACAGCAATTGAATAACAACAAAATATCTCAAGACAATTTTCATCAGGTGTATATGATTTAAGCCTTTATATCTTAAGTGCGTATAACTGTATGGGTTTCTCAACTCCTTTCAGAGATATCTCGCCTAAACTCTCTCCCTGCCACGATTTCAGAACATTACTGTCAAAGTACTCCTGAGAAACAATAAATTTCTGGTTAAGTTCGCCACAGGCCGTTCGTATGCGCGCTGCAATGTTCATGGCATCCCCACTGATGGCGATATCTTTTTTCATCACGCCAATTTCCCCAATTGTAACCTCTCCTAGATGCATGCCAACTTTGAATTCGGGGATTATATCATATTTACGGCGGAAATAATCCGAAGCATGCTGCAGTGTCCTGCGGGCCAGGATCACTGTATTCACTGATTTCTGAAAATTAGACCGGCGCAATGGCCAGGTCACCACAATTTCATCTCCCACATATTGATGAATATACCCGCCATTATCCAGTACTGCACTGGAAACATAATAAATGAAATCCTTGATGAAGGAAAAATACTTTTCATGACCCAGCGTCTCAGCTATAGGCGTTGAATCCTTTAGATCAAGGAACATGATAATTCTTGTTTCCGTGGTTGGCTTCAGGTATTTTCCTGTAATGGTTTGCCAGAATACGCCCGGTGAGTATTTCTGGTCCACCTCAATCAATACTTCAGTGATAAGGATGATCACGATCCAGGAAAACAGGCTGTCTACCAAAAACCCGGTATGAAAAAAATAATAGTTTAACTCACTAAGCGTGGAAGTAAAGGTCTGATCTTTAATTCCCATAAAATGAGCAATAAAAACAAAAGTGGTCCCCAATCCGGCTATTACCAGCAAAATGATTGTTTTTATGGTCCATCCTGCCAATAATGATAAGTTTCTGAATCTGACTGTCCATTCCACCAGCACCAGGTAAGCCATGATAGCACTAAGGCTCAGGAAAATGGCTGCCCTTAACATATACGCTGAGAAAATATTCTCTGTATAGGGATAGTCATAACGTAACTCTGAATAAAAAGCTCTGTAATAAAGCAGGAGTTCAATCCCTGTCCACACCAGCGAAATGATGGCGATCCATTGAAGCCGGTATAAGGCAATAAACGTTAGATTGTTTAATGCCCTGAAAAGGCGTTTCATTGACGGGTTTTTAAATAATTGTATATCTCCTGTTGCGAACATAATTTTTCTTCAGCATTTGATTCGCTATTGTCCTGCTTATAGGACAAATTTTCCATTTCCACGGATGAAGCTTTGGTATGATCGTTCCATTGGATAGTAAAATAATCTTCCAGCTCCAGGGCCAGGGTCTGCTGCCTGATGGGCACACATACTTCAATACGATGATGAAGATTACGGGTCATCCAGTCTGAAGATCCCATATATATTTTGGTCTTGCCCTCTTCCCCAAATATAAATATCCGGCTATGTTCCAAAAACCTGTCCACGATCCTTTTCACTTCAATGTTTCCTTTTAATCCTTTTTCCTGTGTATTTAATGCACAGATTCCTCTTACAACCAGTTTTATCTGAACGCCTGCCTTTGCAGCTTTGTACAAAAGATCGATCATCCCGGTATCTTCCAGGTTATTCAGCTTGATACGTATGCAGGACGACAGGTTCTTTTTCTTTCTTTTGATCTGCGCATTGATCTCCTGCTCAAATACATCCGTCATATTATACTGGGATACCAGTATGGATTCAAACTCCCGGGCAGCTTTCTTTACCGGTTTGGATCGGGTACGCAGAAATTTGAATAATTTCTGAAGATCCGTGTTAATGGAAACGTCAGTTGTAAATAACGCATGATCCGTATAGAAGCGGGCAGTAGTCTCATTAAAATTCCCCGTGCCGATGTAGGCGTAATTCTTTACATTACCCTCCGGGGTCTCCTTCTGAATAAGCGCGATCTTGGAATGAACCTTAATCCTTGGTATGCTGTAAATGATCTTTACTCCAGCTTTTTCCATTTCTTTTGACCAACGTATATTATTGGCTTCATCAAAACGCGCTTTCAGTTCCACAAACACCACTACTTCTTTCTTATTCTTGGCGGCACTGATCAAAGCATTGGCAATATGTGAATCGGCTGCAATGCGATAAAGTGTAACATAAATCAATTTCACGTCGGGATCTATAGCTGCTTGGTTGAAAAAAGTTAACACAGGGCTATAGCTGTGATAAGGAAAATGAAGCAGCACATCATTTTTTTCAATCCTTCGAAAAATATCACCACAATCATCCAGCTGCACAGAACTTAATTGTTTTAATTCAGGGTAGAGAAGATGCTTGTCCTTAATAGGAAGTTTAGCCAGATGACTCAGGTTATGGTAACGACCGCCGGCATAAAGCTGTTCATATTTCAGACTTAATGAAGAAGCCAGGAATTTCTGAACGCTGGTAGGCATGCCTTCTTCATATAAGAACCGGGTAGGCGCGCCCTGATCTCTCTTTTCAAGTTTCTTTTCCAGCTCCTTTAATATATCCTTCTTATAATTCTCTTCATCCAGGTAAAGTTCGGCATCACGGGTGAGCTTGAAACTAAAACTGGAATGGATCTTAAATCCGATAAAAATACATCCCAGGTTCTCTCTTATTATATCATCCAGGAAAACAATATGTTGCTTATTATCATCAGATTCGAGAGTATAAAAACGCGGCAGCTTATCAGCGGGAATATTAACTACCGCATGCTGTAATAATTCGTTTCCCGGCTTTTTCACCAATACCAGCAGGTATATTTTATTGCTTTCAGGAAAGAAATCTTCCTGAATGGATTCACGGATAAAAACGGGTTGCATAAAGGCCAATATGCGGGAAAAGAATATTTCCCTTATCTGGCCTGAAAATTCAGGTGGGATAGGCCTGTTATAATATAACTCTATGCCTTCCTTTGATAAACCGGGGATCAAATCTTTATTCAATATGTTTCCAAATTCAGCAAATTGGCCCGCCACTATCTGCTGAACTTTTTCTGCCAGGTCCTTGTCTGGTGGAGGCACTATCTTATTTAAAGTTTTATTCTTTAATTGGGAATACAGCAGGATTATAGGATAACGCACCCGGAAGAACTCATCCATATTGGAAGAAAAAATGGATACAAATTTCACTCTCTCCATCAATGGCACAGTTTGATCGGCGGCTTCCTGTAATACACGATAATTAAATCCGAGCCAGCTTATATCCCTGTTGTGGTACATATTATTTATTAAAACGGCGAACCAGACCCTTCAATGACCGTAGGTCCCTGGGGGGATGCATCATTGATCATTATAGCAATGATAAAAGCGAAAGCGGATACAATAATACCGATCATGAATACATTATAGGCGATGCGCACAAGACGGTATTTTCTTCCCAGTACCTGCCCAAGGTAATAAATATCATCTACTACGGACCCGTAGAGATAATTTGGGTCACGCATCATGGTACTCATGCCCCATTTGTATTCTTCCAGTTTCACTTTATGGAAATTTCCAAAGAACAACAAGTTGGTTTGCCTGTTTAATACCTGGTCACGTGTAAAATTACCCGTGGTGATCTTTGGTCGTGTAGAAAGAATAGCAATTACAATTGTAGTAAGAGAACTAGCCAGGAAGATCATGGTTGGTACGGTCAAATGCCTGTCCACTTCAATCTTACGGATCAAAACTGAAAGTATCACTGATATAATAATGGCATTTACACTGATCAGGATATTGGCCTTGTTATCTGCCATATCACTCAGGCGCATGTGATTTTCAGAGGTGAGACGTAACATTGTCTGGATACCCTTTGTGATAAATCCGCTGGGTTTTGTTTGTCCTTTGCCATTATCGTTGCCGATTTTGGTTTCGGGCATCAGCGTCTCGCTGCTATTTGAAGTATATATCTCATTAATTCGCTTTTTTAACTTGCTCATGTTCTTTCTTTTTCTTTCATCCAGCAGATTTTTGCAATAGTCAGTATAATACTGATGATGCACCAGAAGAGCGAGTGTATTCTTTTCCCAGTCCATCAGGATGGTATCCAGGTTTCTCAGTTTCATTTCCTTCCGCATTAGCTTGTCGTATTCTTTGAATTCTTTAGTGCCGAAATGATAGGTATCGGCATCCTTGATGATCTGCTCCAGCAGATTGGAAGGTTCACTATCAATTTGGGTAGCCATGATTGTCCTGTCAATTTCATCGGCAAGAGCTGCATAAATGTCTTTGGTTTCAATCCAGTCACGCATTAGCTTCACACTTTTCTTTTCATGGTCAATGGGGTCTTCATATAAATGACCCGTATCATGAAACCAGGCTGCCAGGTTAAGGATTATAATATTTTTCTCCTCTAGCTCATAGTGGGCGGCGATCTCGTTTACATGGTCCACTACCTTACGCGTATGGTCAATGTTATGATAGACCAGGTTCTGATTGTGATCAGATTCATAAAGGGAGCTAACATAATCCTCTGCCTGTTTTAAAATATCCACTTGCACGGCTTTCATATTTATTAAAATGTTAGATTAAATTTTGTACCAATTGAAAAATTGAATACCGTCTCTTCTGGTGATACTCCAATAGTGGCGGATACAATTACAAGGTTAAATGGATTATAATAAATCCCTCCGCCTATCACATTATGCCATTTCCGGCTTTGCTCTCCCCTGTACCATACCCTGCCAATATCATTGAATGCGATCACGCCCACCTGCCCGGGCAGTACATAAGATTTACCCTCCAACACCTTGATACGCAACTCCAGGCTTCCATAGGCTACAGAATGTCCTGAAAACCGGTTTTTCCTAAAGCCTCTTAATACATTGTTTTGTCCGAGGGAAAGAGCCTGGAAGTATTCGATACTGTCATTGAAAATATGACCACCCCCCAATTTTATTACACCCACAATCCTTGCCGGAATTTTCAGGCTGGCATAAACCACCATGTCAGACTCAAGCTTATTGATTGCCTGACTGTTGCGGTTCAGCGGCTGACTCATACTGAAGGTGTTTGTCCACCGGATACCTCGAGTGGGGAATATAGGGTTATTCAAATTGTCTATTTCTACGCCCAGTTTACCCCCCACATAAGTTTTAACGTTATAT
>CAMLGP010000023.1 GCA_946479535.1 uncultured Bacteroidota bacterium | reverse complement strand
CTTGGTGGTCCTGTTGACGTCGATATTCTTGATAAAATAGCCTTTTCCGGGAACGGAGCCAATGATGCCCTGGTTTTTGAGGAATTTGTAACCCTTCTCCGCTGTGTCTCTGCAAATCTCGAACTGGAAGCTCAATTCATTGATAGAGGGGAGCACATCGTCCACCTGCAATTTACCATCCTCAATAGCCTTTATGATTGAGTTGGCCAATTGCTGGTATTTCGGTGTGGCGGAAAAATCATCGAAATAAATATGCTTAAAAACAGGTGAAGATTTCATTTTGTAGATTTCTTATCTCAGCCCTTGCAATTTAGTAATTTACATGATAGTACATGATGGGTAACCCCCTCCTAACTTATATTTTAGTTCCTTATTGTTTTGCCATATCTGAATACTTATGCAAGTCATCTTAGGTGTTATTTTCCACTTTATTGGAGGTTTCGCGTCAGGTAGTTTTTACATGCCATTCAAGAAAGTAAGAGGCTGGCATTGGGAGAGTTACTGGATCATTGGGGGCCTGTTCTCCTGGCTGATCGTTCCGCCCCTGGCGGCTTACCTGACGGTACCGGGATTTGCGGAGATCATTAAAAATACTCCGGCAGATACACTTAAATATACCATGCTCTTTGGCATTTTGTGGGGCTTTGGAGGCCTGACCTACGGACTGGGAGTGCGGTACCTGGGCATGTCTTTAGGTAATTCAGTTGTATTGGGCTTCTGTTCTGCTTTTGGAGCACTGGTACCATCCATCTACTACAATTTCAACCCGGAACCGGGCAAAACTACCCTTAATGACCTACTTTCTACCACCTGGGGAATGGTGGTGCTGGCCGGGGTGATCCTTTGCCTGCTGGGTATATATATATGTGGCCGTGCAGGCATGCTAAAGGAAAAAGAGCTGCCGGAAGCTGAAAAGAAGAAATCAGTGGCTGAATTCAACCTTACAAAAGGACTAATTGTGGCCATTTTTTCTGGTATTATGAGCGCCTGCTTTAACTTTGGCATCGAAGCCGGCAAGCCAATGGCTCAGGCAGCTGTAAACGCAGGCTTCAATCCGCTATATCAAAATAACGTTACCTACGTTGTTCTGCTTTGGGGAGGGTTGACCACCAATTTTATCTGGTGTATGATCCTCAATACCCGAAATAAAAGCTTTTCAGATTACGGTAATTCCAGCACTCCCCTGGCCAGGAACTACCTTTTTGCAGCAATTGCAGGTACTACATGGTTCCTTCAGTTCTTTTTCTATGGAATGGGAGAAAGCAAACTGGGAAATGGCGCCAGTTCCTGGATATTGCACATGGCCTTTATCATACTGGTAGCCAATATGTGGGGACTCTTTCTAAAAGAGTGGAAAGGGGTTAGTAAAAAAACACGTCTGACAATAACAATAGGCGTTGCCGCCATTATTGCATCCGTAATTGTGGTGGGAATTGGTAATTATTTAAAAACCGAGTGATTTATAAAATGTGACGTATGTCTGCTACAGCAACCTTTAAACATGTTAGTTATTTATGGGATGAAACCAAAGCCGCAGAACTGGCAGGCGATGAAGTTGGCCTGCTGATCTATCGTTCAAACTTATTAGGAGCCGATCTCCGGCTCACCAATTATGGCGGCGGGAACACTTCCTGCAAAACCATCGAAAAAGACCCGCTTACCGGGAAAGAAACTGAGGTAATGTGGGTAAAGGGTTCAGGAGGAGATATTGGAACGCTTACAAAAAGTGGATTGGCAGGTTTATATGTTGACCGACTGAGAAGCCTGAAAAATGTATATCGCGGTATAGCTCATGAAGATGAAATGGTAGAATTATTCAATCATTGCATTTTTGATCTCAAATCAAAAGCGCCTTCCATAGATACTCCATTACATGGATTTCTTCCTTTCAAACATATTGATCATTTGCATCCTGATGCAGCCATTGCCATTGCAGCGGCAAAGGATGGGAAGGCAATAACCAAAGAATTATTCAAAGGCACAATTGGATGGGTAGAATGGCAGCGTCCCGGATTTGATCTGGGATTGAAACTGAAACAATGCCTGGATGATAATCCGGGTATCCGTGGCATCATGCTCGGCTCCCATGGATTATTTACCTGGGGAGATACAGCCTTTGACTGTTATATCAATTCACTGGAAGTAATTGATAAATGTGCTTCTTATATTGAATCACAGATAGCTAAACAAAAGGCAGTATTCGGTGGTATAAAGCTGGAATCATTGCCAAAGGACCAGCGACGTGCAAAGGCAATATCGCTTATGCCCATATTACGTGGTTTCTGCTCCTCCGCTACAAAAATGATCGGTCATTTTACGGATAGTGATGCAGTGCTTCAGTTCACTAATTCAAAAGACCTGGACAGGCTGGCTCCAATGGGAACCAGTTGTCCTGATCACTTCCTTCGTACCAAGATCAGTCCGCTGGTATTGAACTTGAAACCGGAAGAAGATCTTTCACAGGTAAAGGCTATCAAGGAAAAACTGGCGCCGCAATTTGAGGAATACCGCAATCTGTATAAAGACTATTATCAAGAACATAAGCATCCCAATAGTCCTGCAATCCGGGACGCAAATCCTGTTGTGATCCTTTATCCTGGTGTGGGAATGTTCACTTTTGCAAAGGATAAATCCACTGCCAGGGTAGCAGCTGAATTTTATGTGAATGCCATCAATGTAATGCGCGGAGCGGAAGCCATTTCAAAATATACATCCTTGCCCCGGCAGGAAGCATTTGATATTGAATACTGGTTACTGGAGGAGGCAAAGCTGCAACGCATGCCTAAACCAAAACCATTGTCCGGAAGAATTGCGCTGGTCACAGGAAGTGCAGGTGGGATCGGTAAGGCTATCGCAAAAAAATTTACAGAAGAAGGCGCCTGTGTAATATTAAATGATAATGATGAAGACAGACTGGAAGGAGCGTTCAAAGAATTCCAGAAAACTTTCAATAAGGATGTTTCTGTATCAGTATTGCTGGATGTAACCAATATTCCTGATATCAGGGAAGCATTTGAAGTAGCGGCACTAAATTTTGGAGGAGTAGATATTGTAGTGAACTGTGCGGGCCTTTCCATATCAAAGCCCATAGAAGAACATACTGAAAAGGACTGGGACATATTATATGATGTGCTGGTGAAAGGTCAGTTCCTGATAACCCAGGAAGCGGTTTCAATACTTCGAAAGCAGGCCATGGGTGGTGATATTCTCAATATTGTAAGCAAGAACGCACTGGTTTCTGGTCCAAACAATGCCGCTTATGGTTCTGCCAAGGCAGCACAGATGCATTTAAGCAGGTTGAATGCTGCGGAATTAGGAAAGGATAAGATCCGGGTTAATACGGTGAATCCTGATGCAGTGATCAGTGACAGCAAGATATGGGAAGGTGAGTGGGCTGCTGGTCGCGCAAAAGCTTATGGAATAACTGTGGCTGAATTGCCAGCCTATTATGCCAAAAGAACATTACTGAATGAAGTGATACTGCCTGATGATATTGCAAATGCCTGCCTGGTATTTGTGAACGGAATGCTTGATAAATCAACCGGTAATGTATTGAATATTGATGGTGGAGTTGCAAATGCCTTTGTCCGTTAATCAAACATCCCTTGTCATGAAAAGGATTGCATTTAAGATGAAGCTCCACAAGGGCTTTGAAGCGGAATACAAAAAAAGGCATGATGAGTTATGGCCTGAGCTGGAGGCATTATTAAAGAAGACCGGTATTGCAGATTATTCCATTTTCCTGGATCCGGAAACACTCAGCCTTTTTGGCGTACTAAAGATCGCAGAACCAGCTTCCCTGAATGATCTTCCTTCTCATCCTGTTATGCAAAAATGGTGGAAGTATATGGCTGATATCATGGAAAGCAATCCAGACAATTCCCCTGTGAGCATTCCCCTTAATGAAGTATTTTATTTACCTTAATAGGAAACGATTTTTATGCTACTTGAAAAATATAAGATACAGGAGCTGAATGATGCGAATCTCAAAACACATCGCCAGCACTATGAGTTTGTTGCTGGATCTATTAGTAACCGGGATGAGATTGTTCAAAAGCTGATCCACTTCCAGGTGGCTATTCCCAGCTGGGCTTTAGGTGCTGGTGGAACAAGGTTTGGCCGTTTCTCTATTGGAGGCGAGCCCCGTAACCTGGAAGAGAAGATTGAAGATGTGGGATTACTGCATGCACTCAATCAGTCTGGTGGCGCCATCTCTCTTCATATTCCATGGGATATTCCTGAAAATGCCAATTCAACTAAAGTACTGGCTGCACAACATGGATTGAAATTTGATGCGGTTAACTCCAATACTTTCCAGGATCAGCCCAACCAGGCCAATAGCTATAAATTTGGTTCGCTACAGCATGTTGACAAATTGGTGCGCAAGCAGGCAGTTGAACATAATATTGAAGTGATCAAACATGGAATAGCGCTGGGTTCTGAGTCTCTCACTGTCTGGTTGTCTGACGGTTCATCATTTCCCGGACAATTGAATTTTCGCAAGGCGTTTCAGTATGTACTGGAAGGCCTGAAAGAAATATATGCAGCATTGCCGGATAACTGGAAAATGTTTGTAGAGTATAAGGCATTTGAACCCAATTTTTATTCAATGTCTGTAGGGGATTGGGGGCAATCATATTTATATGCCAGTAAGCTGGGGTCCAAAGCCTATACGCTTGTTGACCTGGGACATCATCTACCCAATGCCAATATAGAGCAGATCGTTTCTCTGTTATTGATGGAAGGGAAACTGGGTGGGTTCCATTTCAATGATTCAAAATATGGGGACGATGATCTTACGGTAGGAAGTATTAATCCTTATCAGCTGTTCCTGATCTTTAATGAACTGGTAGAAGGCATGGATGCAAGAGGAATGAATCATGCTACTGACCTGGGATGGATGATCGATGCCTCTCATAATATTAAAGACCCTCTTGAAGATCTTTTGCAATCTGTGGAAGCGATCAAGATCGCTTATGCCCAGGCTTTACTGGTAGATGCAAAAGAACTGGAAGCGGCCCGTCAGTCAAATGATGTGGTAAGAGCACAGGAAATATTGCAGCAGGCTTACCGTACTGATGTAAGGCCACTGGTTGCTGAGGCACGTCTTAAAGCAGGTGGAGCACTCAAACCTATTGAAGCCTATCGTCAGTTAAAAACAAGAGAGAACCTTATAAAAGAAAGAGGATTGAAAACGGTAGCTACCGGTCTCTAATCTAAAAAATGCCTCAGCCCGTCATAGCCGTGATCGATGTTGGCAAGACCAACAAAAAATTATTCCTGTTTAACGAGGATTATGCGATTGTACATGAACAATCTGCCAGGTTCACAGAGACCATTGATGAAGATGGTGATCCCTGTGAAAATCTGGAGAGTCTGCGACAGTCAGTATTTGATTCTTTAAAATCAGTTGCGCAGGAGAAAGAATTTGATGTAAAGGCATTGAACTTTTCTGCTTACGGTGCCAGTTTTGTATATGTGGATTCATCAGGCTCAGCGCTCACTCCTCTCTATAATTATCTAAAGGCATATCCGGAAGCACTCCAGAAGAAATTTTATGAAACTTATGGAGGAGAGGATCATTTTTCTTCCCGCACTGCATCACCTGTGCTGGGTAGTCTGAATTCCGGAATGCAGGTATATCGTATCAGGCATGAGCGGCCTGCATTGTTTGATAAAATAAAATACGCACTTCATTTACCACAATATTTGAGTTTTCTGATTACCCATAAAGCCTATTCCGATATCACCAGTATTGGCAGTCATACCAATTTGTGGGATTTTGAAAAAAGAAACTACCATGACTGGGTAAAGAAAGAAGGTATTAGTGATGTACTGCCACCCATCGCTAAATATGATGAAGTGACACCAGTAGAATATGCAGGAAAGAAAATTCTTACGGGAATAGGACTTCATGATAGTTCTGCTGCACTGATCCCATATCTCATGAATTTTCATGAACCATTTATCCTTATATCCAGTGGAACCTGGTGCATTAGCCTGAATCCATTCAATCATCAGCCACTTACAATTGATGAATTGAAAAAGGATTGTTTATGTTATCTGGATTACAAAGGAAATCCCGTTAAGGCAAGCCGTTTATTTGCAGGTCATTTCCATGATGAACAGGTTAAAAGGATTGCAGATCATTTTAATACGCCTGCTGCCCAATTCAGGAATATTGCCTTTAATCCAGAACTGGCAGCTAAATTTCCTGCTGATGAAACTGGATTTGCAACAAAAAAACTTTCAACGTTCGCAAACAGTGAAGAAGCCTATCATGCCTTCATGACAGATCTTGTTGCACAACAATATGCATCTACACAACTGGTATTGGCTACTACGCCTGTCAAGAGAATATTTGTGGATGGAGGGTTTAGCAAGAATGAAGTGTTCATGAATTTATTAGCCGCACGTTTTCCCGAACTCGAAGTCTTTGCTGCGTCCATTCACCAGTCAACGGCATTAGGTGCGGCCCTGGCATTACATAAGGCCTGGAATAAAAAGCCGGTAGCATCCAACCTGATCACTCTGCAGTTCTATGATCATATGAAGGTTATTTAGGTGGTTTCCGCTGTCATTTTAGCCTTTTTTTTCCAGGAACGATTAAGTAAATCTCTCGCCAAAATCTATGATAAACTGATCAAATCAGCCCTTTCTGCAGGTGCTGCAGGACAGGCAAGAGCAAAGTTGTTGTCGGGGAATTATTTCTTACCTTTTAAGTGGTAATTAAGGCATTATGTTTTATAACTTGCCACTTTCCCATAAAACTCAGATAATGGTAAAATATTTCACTGCTCTCTATTGTATACTACTTGCAGCTTCTTCTTATTGCCAAAGACCTAATGATGTTACAGCGCCATTACATGCCATGCAGCCGGATTATCCGGTTCCTTATACGGTACCAGACGTACAAAAGGTAAAAGCTGTATTAGATAAGGTATATAATTACCTGGATTCTGTTACACCTGCCTCTTTTGTTGACAGAAGCACCGGCCAGGTTATTACTGATGCCACTAAACCGGATACCAATATTGTCTTTAAACCCGGTGATTTCCGTTTGACCAGTTATGAATGGGGTGTTACTTATTCCGGAATGCTCGAAGTGGGAGCAGCAACAGGAGATAAAAAATATACTGACTATACAAAGAAACGCCTGGAGTTCCTGGCAACCGCTGCACCTCCATTTCGCACATTATACCAGCAAACACCCAAAAACTCCAATCCATTACGCCAGATGCTTGCGCCTCATGCATTGGACGATGCGGGCGCCATGTGTGCTTCCATGATCAAATTGTACAGGACTGGCAATACTGCTTCTCTTAAGCCTGTAATCGATAATTATATCAATTATGTATTCACAAAGGAGTATCGATTAAAAGACGGCACTCTTGCACGTAACCGGCCCCAAAAAAATACGTTGTGGCTGGATGATCTCTATATGGGTGTTCCTGCCATTGCGCAAATGGGAAAGCTTACAGGAGATAAAAAGTATTATGATGATGCGGTAAAGCAGATCCTGCAGTTTTCAGGCAGAATGTTCAACCGCCAGCTGAATGTATATATGCATGGCTGGGTGGAAGGTATGTCAGTGCATCCTGAATTCCATTGGGCCAGGGCTAATGGCTGGGCACTATTGGCAATGACTGAACTGCTGGATGTATTGCCTGAGAATTATCCGGGAAGGAGCGCGGTATTGGAACAATATCGTAATCATGTAAAAGGTCTGGCTTCCTACCAATCAGAGAAAGGGTTCTGGCATCAGTTGCTGGACAGGAATGATTCATACCTGGAAACTTCAGCAACTGCCATCTATGCTTATTGCATTGCAAGAGGTATTAATAAAAAATGGATTGATCCAATGCCCTATGGCCCAATGTGCCTGCTTGCCTGGAATGCGGTTACCACCAAGGTGAATAATATAGGACAGGTGGAAGGTACCTGTGTGGGAACCGGCATGGCCTTCGATCCTGCTTTTTATTATTATAGACCGGTAAATGTATATGCCGCTCACGGATATGGACCCGTACTACTGGCAGGTGCGGAAATAATCAACCTGATCAGGAATTACACTTTTGTATTTAATGACAGCGCTATTCAGCTGACTGATAAATAGACGACCTAAAAAATGAAACTGTCCACGTATACTTATGGTCTCATCACCCTTTGTTTATTGATGACAGCAAAAGAGCAATTTGGACAGGTCTACAAATTTGATTTTGGCGCTGGAAAGACAGCTCAGGGGTATATTCAGATAACCCCACAATCAATCTTTAATTATAAAACGGGATATGGCTTTGACCAGGGTTCTGTAGTAGAATCCATTGACAGAGGGGGAGATGCATTGACAGGCGATTTCATAACTTCCCGTAAGCCCTTTTATTTTTCCGTGAAGCTTCCAGATGGAAACTATGACGTAAAACTAATTTTAGGAGATAGCAAAGGTATTTCTGCAACCACCGTCAGAACTGAATGCAGGCGATTGATGCTGGATAATGTCAGAACCCAAAAGGGGAAATTTATCATTCAATCAATAACCATTCACGTAAAGGATAGCATAATCAGAAATGCTGAGGGACAGCCTATCAGTAAAGTAAGACTAAAACCGAGGGAAGTTAGTTATCTCCATTGGGATAATTTGCTGACACTTGAATTCAATGATTCCCTGCCCAAGCTTGCTGCAATGGAGATAACCGTTAATCATACAGCAACTACCCTATTTCTTGCCGGCAATTCAACATTGGTAGACCAGGATAGGGAACCCTGGTGTGCATGGGGACAAATATTCCCCCGTTTTTTGATTCCATCAAAAGTGGTAGTAGCCAATTATGCAGAGTCTGGAGAAACGCTTCGTGCATTTAAAGGAGAAAGAAGGCTGGAAAAAATTTGGAGCCTTGTAAAACCGGGTGATTATTTATTTATTGAATTCGCGCACAATGATCAGAAAGCCGGTAGCAGTCACCTTGATCCATTCACTACTTACAAGGAAACGCTTAAGGAGTGGATAATGGAAGCCAGGAAGAGAAAAGTGAACCCCATACTGGTGACTTCAATGCATCGCCGGAGTTTTGATTCAATCGGCCATATCATTAATACATTATCAGATTATCCAGAGGCTATGCGACAAACAGGCAGGGAGCAAAATGTGCCTGTAATTGATCTGAATGCAATGAGTAAGCTATTATATGAAAGCCTTGGTCCGGAACAATCTCTAAAGGCATTTGTGCATTTCCCGGCCAACAGTTTTCCCAATCAGCCGGAAGCTTTGAAAGATAATACCCATTTTACCCCTTATGGTGCCACGGAGTTGGCAAAATGCATTGTTCAAAGCATCAGGCGCCAAAAACTTCCGCTTGCGAATTATATAAGGAAGGATGTTCCGGGTTACGATCCTGCACATCCTCTTTCTCCGGATAAATTTTACTGGCCCCCAAGCCCGCTCGTAGCAGCTGTTAAGCCTGATGGAAATTAATGCCCATGATTATTGAGAAATGAGTGCTATCTTACGGACAGGTTTTTTGCTTTAATACCATCAAATAAAGGCACGGATCATTCTACATTCAAAAAGCCTTTCATGTACCAATTTAACAACTGGAAGAAATTATTTTCCTTTTTGTCCGGCTTGCTCTTCGTATCAGTACTATTCGCACAGCCTGCCACCATTGATGTGAACTTAACCAAAGAGACTGGAGAAATGAAGCCTATCTGGGCCTGGTGGGGTTATGATGAACCCAATTACACTTATATGAAGGATGGCAGAAAACTGCTATCGGAGTTTGCTGCTTTAAGCCCTGTTCCCGTTCATGTACGGGCGCATAATCTTTTAACAACGGGTGATGGAACGCCTGCATTGAAATGGGGATCCACCAATGCTTATAGAGAAGATGCACAGGGAAATCCCATCTATACATGGAATATTGTTGATAGTATTTTTGATACGTATATTAAAAGAGGGATGAAGCCGTTGGCCCAGATTGGATTTATGCCTGAAGCGCTTTCCACTAATCCACAACCTTATCAGCACAAATTTAAACCGGGCACTTCGTATGGTACCATTTATACCGGATGGGCCTACCCTCCAAAAGATTATAATAAATGGAGGGAGTTGATCTATCAATGGGTAAAACATTGTGTGGAGCGATATGGCAAACAGGAAGTAGAAAGCTGGTATTGGGAAATGTGGAATGAACCGGATATTGGCTACTGGAAAGGCACCCAGCAGGAGTTCTTCAAGACTTTTGATTATGCTGCGGATGGGGCCCGTAAGGCCCTGCCTACTATCAGGCTCGGTGGATGTGATGCAACGGGTGGAGCCCAGCGTTTCCTGACAGCATTTATTAAACATTGCCTGAGTGATACTAACTACGCTACCGGAAAAATTGGAACAAAGCTTGACCTTGTTTTATTTCATGCAAAAGGTCAGCCACGTGTGATCAATGGAAATGTGACGATGAATGTAGGAACCCAGATGCGTAATATCAGGGGTCATTTCCAGGCCATCAATGAATTTCCCGAATTAAAAAATATTCCAATCGTTATAGGTGAATCTGATCCGGAAGGTTGTGCAGCCTGCGGAATGGCAACCAATCCTGAAAATGCCTATCGCAATGGTACGATGTACTCCAGTTATACTGCTGCATCCTTTGCAAGAAAATATTTGTTAATGGATGAGTATAACGTAAACCTGATAGGCGCTGTTTCCTGGTCATTTGAATTTGAGGACCAGCCCTGGTTTGCAGGTTTCCGGGATATGGCTACTAATGGAGTTGATAAGCCGGTATTGAATGTATTCAGGATGTTTGGAAAGATGAAAGGCAAACGGGTGCAGGTAGAAGGGAGTCGCATGTATGACCTGAAGACCTTTGTGGATTCCAGTGTGCGCAAGGGTACCGATATTGGCGCGCTTGCTTCAAAAGATAAAAAGACTGCCGCCGTGATGGTCTGGAATTACCATGATGAAGATAAACAGGCACCGGCTGAACCGATAGAGGTAACGATTAATGGTCTGCCTGCCTCATCAGTAACGCTTACAGAATACAGGATCGATAATACGCATAGTAATTCCTACGAGGTATGGAAGGGGATGGGGTCACCTCAAAATCCCAGCAAAGAACAGATTGCAACACTGGAGAAAGCCGGGCAGTTGAAAACCATGGGTAAATCTTCCAAATTAAAGGTCACAAAAGGAAAGGCAATAGTAACCATCCAGTTACCGAGACAGGGAGTTTCTCTGTTGAAAATGGACTGGTAATGTTCAAATAAATGGTTCGTGAGACACGAACCACGGCCTGGTCATCGCCATGGTTATTGCCATAGTTCCTGTCTCGTTCGCCCGTCGCCATGGTTCGTCGCGGTGGTTCCTGTCTCACCAACCACGGCATGGCCGTCGCAATAGTTCCCCCACCATTGATGGTGTCTCACCCTGCCATGGTTCCTTGCGGTGGTTCCTGTCTCACCAACCACGGCATGGCCGTCGCAATAGTTCCCCCACCATTGATGGTGTCTCTACCTGCCATGGTTCCTTGCCATGGTTCGTGTCTCACCAACCATTATTACATAACTGTACAGGATACCCAAACTCTGATATAATCTTTACTTTATACACGAAAGTTTGGCATATGAAAAATACTGCATTCCTACTTTTGATCCTGCTGGTCATAGGTTGTATTCCTTCCCGGGCGCAAACCAGTTTATCAATACCTGTTTTGGAAACCGGCGGTCAAAAAATGCCGGATGAATGGATTGACAGGGATACTCATCATCACATTGTTAGAATAAGTCGCTTGGCTGGGAGCAATCTCAGTTTTTACTTTCATAACAATCCGTTTTATGGCAATAAAATGGTTTTCTATAATAGCCAGCCTATTGACCTGGCGGGTGTAACAAAACAGGAAACCTATAGTGGCACTGCAAGGAATAAACAGGTGTATATTGTTGACCTGGCTACATTAAAATCAGAGCAATTGACCAGCCAGGCATCTCCCATGAATGGAGAAATACTGGACAGGAAGAACGGAATAATCTATTACCAGATAAAGGACAGCGTATTTGCTGCAGATATAAACACTAAAAAGAACTGGCTGGTGTATATTTTTCCTGAAGATTTTAAAGCCAGCATTACCACCGTCAATGCAGATGGCAGTTTATTGGCCGGCGCCAGATCTGATGATAAAGAAAAAGAGATACTCCGGAAAAATCCTGAAAAAAGCAGTTATTTCAATTTGATCTACGATGCCAGATTACCAAGGACATTATTTACAGTTGATGTAAAAAGTAAAAAGCTCAATAAAATATTTACCGATAGTGCCTGGCTGAACCATGTGCAATTCTCTTCCACAGATCCTGATTTATTAATGTTCTGCCATGAAGGGCCCTGGCACAAGGTTGACAGGATATGGACCATCAACCTAAAGAATAATGCTGTTAAATTGATGCACAGGCGTACCATGGATATGGAGATCGCGGGACATGAATGGCCTTCGGCTGATGGTAAGAAGATATGGTTTGATCTGCAGAAGCCAAGGGGCCAGAACTTTTTTGTAGCGGGTGTGGATGTGGCAACAGGAGTAGAGAAAACTTACCAGATGGAACGGA
>CAMLGP010000022.1 GCA_946479535.1 uncultured Bacteroidota bacterium | reverse complement strand
GACGGTATAAGGAACGGTTTCTGCCCATTTTTTGAATTTTTCAAAATCGGGAGCATCACCTGTACAGTATTTTTCATCCACTCCATTGATGCGCATTGCCCTCCATTTATAATGGTCACCATAAAGCCATACCTGGGTAAGGTTCTCAAACTTCACATCATCTGCAATCTGCTGGGGCGGGAGATGGCAATGGTAATCTATTATCGGCATTTCCTTTGCAAACTCATGGTAAAGCCGTTGCGCCGTTTTAGAGTGCAGTAAAAAATGCTCATCAAGGAAATTCTTCATACTTAAGTTTTATAATGACACACCCCTCTTCCAGGGAATAAAATCATCCTGTCCATGTTCAACAGCCTTTGCTTTTATCTCACCACTTGCAACCTTTATCACATAATCAAGGATACGTTCACCGGCCTGCTCAATGGTCTCTTCTCCATCTATAATTCCACCAGTATTGATATCAATTATATCCGGCATCTTTTTATACAAGGCTGTATTGCTCGATAATTTAAGTACAGGTGCTATGGGATTACCTGTTGGTGTTCCCAGTCCGGTAGTAAATAAAACAATATTGGCACCGCTACCTACTTCCGCTGTAGTTGATTCCACATCACCACCCGGTGTACATAGGAGATTTAATCCTGGTTGCGTTACTTTCTCTGTATAATCCAGTACATCCGCAACAGGAGATGTACCACCCTTTTTGGCAGCTCCGGCTGATTTGATGGCGTCTGTGATCAAACCATCTTTGATATTACCTGGTGAAGGATTCATATAGAATCCGGAACCTACCGCTTCTGCTCTGGCATTGTAGGTTTTCATTAAATGCATGAATTTTTTGGCAATGCTCTCATTCAGACAACGGTCACTCATTTCCTGCTCCACTCCACATAATTCCGGGAATTCGGAAAGTATCACTGATCCACCAGCTGCTACCAGCAGGTCTGATGTATATCCAATGGCAGGATTAGCGGAAATACCGGAGAATCCATCAGAACCGCCGCATTCCAATCCAATACAAATTTTACTGATAGGAGCTGGTTTGCGTTTATTCTGATCAGCGATCATTAAACCGGCAAAGGTCTGTTTGAGCGCCATGGCGATCATATCCGCTTCCAGACCTATTTTCTGCTGTTCAAGATAATAGATTGGCTTATCGAACTTTGGATCTTTCTTTGCAATTTCTTCCTGCAACAGGGATATCTGTGCATTCTGGCAACCCAGGCTCAACACGGTTGCTCCAGCCACATTAGGATGGGTGATATAACCGGCAAGCAACGCACATAATGCCTGTGAATCATCTCTTGTTCCGCCACAACCACCTTCATGATTCAGGAATTTGACGCCATCCACATTTTTGAATAATGGAGGATTGGATAATTCATCCCTGCCTTTGATGAATTCAGTTTGCAATATGGATTCTGTAGTAGCGCCTGCCTTATACAGCTCAACCATCTTGCGGGAAAGCTGTGTATATTTTTTAGGGCGTGCGTATCCCAGTTCTTCCAGTAATGATTCTTTGATCACATCCACATTCCTGTTCTCACAAAACACCAGTGGAACAATCAGCCAGTAGTTAGCAGTTCCTACTCTACCATCACTGCGGTGGTAGCCCATGAAAGTTTTTCCCTTCCATTTATTTTCTTCAGGAACATGCCATGCTGTTTTCCTTACTGCTGAAAGGCTGTATTCATCTGAAGCATGTTTAAGATTGGCGGTAGAGACCCTGGCTCCTGTTTCAATCTTCTCCTTTGCTTTGCCTACCAATACGCCATACATGAATACAGGATCTCCGGGGTTCAGGTCCTGGATAGTGAATTTATGTTTAGCCTCTACATCTGTTTTCAGGGTGTATTTGTTACCACTGTAATTGATATCCTGACCCTTGCGCAGATCCTGCAATGCTACAAGTACATTATCCTTTGGATGGATCTTTAAAACCGAATGTTTCATTTATACTGTTGTTTGGTGGAGCTGCCGGTTGCTGATCACATCCAGCACTCCATCCTTTTGTATTAATTGAATATTTTCAATTACTGCGTCAGCGAATCCTTTCAGCTCACGCAGATCGGTGCCCCACAGGTTTTTATCTCCCAATATATCATCAGCAACTTTTGCAGGTTCCGTTTTGGCCCAGGCCTGGGATAAACGGGCAGCAGATTCGTCCTCAACAAGGTAAGTGTGACCATTGGCCTGGCCATAGTAACGATTGTCACTGCCAGGACTGCATTTCATGAACACAAGATACGCCGCAAAACCCAAAGCCATGAGGCTGGGAATTTTCTCCGTTTTTGCATAATACTGCTGCAATAAAGCAACATTACGCATCTTCATTTTTGAAGTATAATTCATTGAAATACTGAGCCATTTATGGTCCAGGAATGGATTGCGAAAACGGTCCACCACTTTGGATGCAAAAGCACTGGCTTCATCATAGATGATCATATCGCTTTCCATTGCCCTGGCTATTTCTGTGGTCATCAACCGGCGGATGAATAACAGCATCTGCTCATTATTCATGGCAGCTTTTACGGTTTCAAAACCCGCAAGATGGCCCATAGCACAGGAGAATGTGTGTGTTCCATTCAGGAGGCGCAATTTCAATTCCCGGAATCTTTCAATATTGGGGGTGATCACCACACCATCGTCTACCGCACTAAAAGAAAGCACTTCTTTTACCTTTTTACTGGCGGATTCAATGGCCCAGAGCCTGAAAATTTCAGACATGATGCTCAGGTCATCTTTATATCCCAGTTGCTGCTCTGCAGCTTTGAGTTCGCCCTCAGGTAATCTGCCCGGCACGATACGGTCAACCAGTGAATTACAAAAATGATTGGCTGAGTTCAGCCAGTTTACGAATTTATCTTCCAGCTTATTTTTTGCAGCCAGGTCCTGTAAGATGGACTTCAGCTTATCTCCATTATTAATGATCAGCTCCGTAGGAATGATCACCATTCCACTTTCTTCTGATCCGCCAAAGGCTTTATAACGTTCATACAGGAAAGCCAGCAATTTACCCGGGAATGACGGCGGAGCCGTTTCCTTTTTTATATCATCATCAGAAGGAACAATTCCAACTTCAGTGGTATTGGATATGATCAGCTGCATAGCCTTATTATGGGCACATTGCAGGACATCTTTCCATTCTTCACCAGCAGATAGCACCCTGCTGATGGAGGCATTGATATGCACCTCTTCTATTTTTTTCCCCTCTTCTATTCCTTTTACAAAATGGGTGAATAGCCCGTCCTGTGCACCAAACTCATTCACGCCACCCTTTCTGGTAGACTTTACAACAACTATTCTGCCATTGAAAACGCCCTGTTTGTTTGCCTTATCAATGAAATAATCAGGCAATCCTCTCAGCAGGATACCTGTTCCAAACTGTAATACTTTCTCGGGAAGATCAAATAGTTTATCCTCCGGTATTTCCATACCAGCCTTTGCTTTGATCTTCTTCAGATTTTCTCTCGTCAATTGCATATTCATTATTTAATTCATACCAAAGTTAGATAGCAAAGCCTTTCCTATTAGCCCAAAATGAGCAATTCACTAAGCTATTTTTTACTTTGTTCAAGGAGCCAGTTCGACAACATTTCGGCTGCAGCATAATTATCGTAATCTTCCGGAAGTTTCCTGCCATCCGTATACTCGTTGTAAAGCCATGGATCACCAACGGCAAACACAGTTCCCTTTCCATATTTGGCCGTTGCCATGATCACATCACCCTCTCTCCGGGCTACTGCTGTTGCAGGTGTTTTCAATTTCAACACACTTACTTCCTTAAGGTACATTTTCACATCCTGTTTGAATACAGTTTTGGCAGATGGATGAACTTCACCTGTTGGGAAATCATCTCCTTTTACCATATTCCTGCTCTTATCAGTAAAGTTTATTCCGAATACATTAGCCAGTTTATTGAAATGGGGCAGATCACAATTGGCACTGTCATTAGCCATCAATACCAGCACTCCACCCTGTCTAACCCAATCACTAATTGCCTTTACATCAGTTGCAGAAACATAAGTGGGAGAGGGATTGTCCTTAACATGGTCTGGGTCGATAATAATATAAATAGAAGCCTTGGAAAGATTGGATGCCGTTGGTGCTACATCCAGTGAGGCCAGACTGGCGCCAAACTTTGTAAAGTTGTTCCCCCACATGGTCAATCCGGGATGGCCCTTTCCTTCCCATACATAATGCCAGTAATCATTGACTCCTCCTTCATCTTTTTTCTTTTCACTATTGAAATAACGATCCAGTAATACAGTTTTTCCTTTCCCGGGTTTGGGTTCACTGGCAATTGCCATTTCATTGGCACATTGAATAAATGCACCCATTCCTTTAGGATCATTTACCACCACTGGTTCCTTCATGTAGTAATCATAGCTACCATCACGATAAGGATTACCTCCCAGTCCGGATACACTTACTGTACCTTTGAGATTGGTCTGCCCATTGGCATCTGTTTCAATAAATTCAGTGATTATGCCATTATAGCCTTTGTTCGCATTTGCCAGGTAAGATGCGGGCAAATAGCCTTTTCTGACTCCTTTCAATAAAGTATAGACAAGCATACAAGAGCCGGATGCTTCCTTATAGTTTTTAGGACGATCCGGAAGGTCCACAATATCATACCATAAACCTGATTTGGCATCCTGCACTTTTATGACTGCCTGGGCAAACCGGTTGAGTATCTTAATAATAGAATCACGGCCCGGGTGTTTAGCAGGATATTGGTCCAGCACATCCACCATTGCCATTCCATACCAGCCCATTGCACGGCCCCAGAAATGAGGGGAAGTTCCTGTTTCCTTATTGGCCCACTGCTGCTCTTTGCTTTCATCCCATCCATGATACAATAATCCCGTTTTGGGATCACGGGTATGGCGCTCCACGAAAATGAACTGGTTGGTGATATCATTCCAGGCCGTATCATCATGGAACACCCTAGTATACTGCGCATAAAATGGTGCTCCCATATATAATCCATCCAGCCACATCTGCCAGGGATATATCTTCTTATGCCAGAAACCACCCTCATGAGTACGTGGATGTGTTCGCAACTGGTTACGCAGCAAATCAGCTGCTTTCTTATACTTTGGCTGACCAGTTACCTCATAAAGAAGCAATACCAGCTTTCCATTGTTCACATAATCGATATTGTATTCAGTACCTGTATAATCATAAATGGATCCATCCTCTCTTACGTAATGGTCCATGGTATGCTGGATATAATTGAAGTATTTTCCTTTGCCAGTATTGTTCCACAATCCTTCCACTCCTCTCAGGATTACTCCATGATCATAACTCCAGCGTGCCCTGCGGCCTGCATTTGAAAAAGAATCCGGCCAGAGTTTCATGGCGGTAGCAACCATTCTTTCAGCCCAGGTAGATGCAGGAACATTCAGGTCACCAGGTATAGGAGCGGGTTTGCCGGAAAGGCTTACGCTTTTCTCAGAAGCCCCGAGCTCGTATACTATCTTTTCCCTTGCTTTGGAAGCATCGGTATTTTTAATAACGATATTATTGCTTCTGTCCCCACCCACACGGAACAATAATTCAGACCCATCTTTATAGCGAATATTATCGAACACAAGTTTATCGCTATGGATCACATCAATCACCGGATCTGTTTCATCAGACAGTACATTGATATTACGAAAAGTAATCCCAGTTGCTTCCTGCACATCAATTCCTTTCTTTGCCTGCAATACCATATTTTCCAGCACTACATCCTTCACATGCATTTCAGGTAATCCACGAACGAATATGGCTTTTGCTGCTCCATTGCAGTAAACATTGGAGATATGAAAATTCTTAAAGATGGGAGTAGTTTCATTAACTTCTTTGAATTCCACTTTCGGCAGTTCTCTTTTTTCACCTGCCAGTGGAACCGGGTCTTTGGCCATATAGTACATATCAAAAAGGATGGCCTCACCAGGAATATCTTTCATGTAGATATCCTTAATGAATATATTCTCCACCACACCGCCTCTGCCACGCGTAGTTTTAAAACGTAAACCTATATCAGTACCAATAAATGTGCAGTTGTTCACATAAATATTCCGGGCACCCCCGCTCATTTCACTACCTATTACAAAACCACCATGTGCCGCATATACTGTACAACCGCGAATGATGACATTCTCGATTGGCATTCCTCTTTTACGGCCTTCAGCATCGCGACCGCTCTTCATACATAGCGCATCATCGCCTACATCAAAAACAGAATTCTCAATCAATACATTTTTACAGCTTTCGGCATCAATGCCATCTCCATTCTGGGCATACCAGGGATTCTTAACGCTAACATTTCTGACTGTGAGATTTTCACACATCAGCGGATGAAGGCACCAGGCGGGTGAGTTCTGGAAAGTAACTCCTTCCAGCAATACTTTATTACAGCTGGTAAAAAGTAACAGATTGGGCCGCAAAAAATCTTTAATGCTATTGTAGAATGCTTCATCCTTATCAGGACTGATAGCACCGGGATTAGACATTTTGGAACCTTTCATGGAACCTTCACTGGGATACCATGTTTTTTTATCCTCACTGGTCACTCCACCAGAAGACAGCAACCTGGCCCATTGGCTTTCTGTCATTTTATCTTTTTTCACTGCTCTCCACGAGTCACCATTGCCATCAATGATCCCGCTTCCTGTAATTCCCACATTCACTGCATTGGTAGCGGATACCGGCGATTGATTCCGCATCTGCGGTATTCCTTCCCAGTTGGCCTTCACCAATGGGTATTGATTGTGATCTTTAGTAAACAATAGCGTTGAACCCAAAGCCAGGTGCAGGTTGATATTGCTCTTTAAAACAATAGGACCAGTAAGCCAGAGTCCTGAAGGAATCACTACTACTCCACCACCTTTTTTGGAACATTCTTCAATCGCAGCAGTAATACTTTTTGTATTAAGCGTAATACCATCCGAAACGGCGCCATATTTTACAATATTGAAAGTATCTTTTTTCCACTGGGTCTGCTGAATAACAGGAAGCTTTCCTGTTTGTGCGGCCAGCACAAGAGGGAGTAGACCTAATACTATATGAAGAATGCGTTTCATTGGCAAGTTTTAAAGAATGATTTGTGTATCCGAGTTGCACAAGTCTACCGATAAATCTGCTGATAATCACTGTTTTGCGAGTGTTTTTTTACGCAAACGTTGCCGGTAACGATATCAAGGTGCTCCCACTGGTAACCACTCTATTAAGTTAGGGAAAACTGCCCGTTCCGTGTCGTTTGCCCCGGTTCGTGTCTCACGAACCGGAACGGGAATGGTTCATGAGACACGAACCATGGCAACGAACCATGGCAGCTAACCATGGCAACCAATCAGGGCAGCTAACCATTGCGGTAAACCAGGTAGCGAAAAACATTCCCTTTTTCCAACAAAAAGGGTATATAAGTACCCGGATGGAGTTTCTTATATACCCTAGCAAGTTTGTCAAACAAAAATACGTTTTTCCCCAGCTACATACTTACGGAATTTTCACTGCCTGTCTGGCTAACAGCTTCCAGTTGCTACCGCTTTTTACCCAAACGGTCAGAATGTGCAATTTTACAGTTCCAGGCCCCTTGCCTTTGTCATTGGTAGCCGCGATTAGTGTATGCCTGACGGTAGCAACTTTTCCACTAACTGATATCACCTGTTCCGAAAGATCAATGGTCACAAAATCAGAATTACCGCTAGCTATATTATGCACAAAGGTCTGCTGATCTTCAATATTACCAGAAGAATGACCATAAGTGAGCCTGGAGGAACTTAATTTCATTAGCTGCACACTGTCTCCATCTATCATTGCTTTTTTAAGATCCTGTACTGCCTTAGCTACCTGGTTCTCTTTTTTGCTTTGCGCAGAAGCCATTGTTGCCAAAGAGAATAATGTTACGATCACCAGTAATTTTTTCATCGTCCTTTATTTTACTATTTTAAAATCAATCTTATTTCTCAATCCTGAACCAGTCAAAATCACCATAACCTGAATCATTGGTGATCACGTCACGCGTACAGAACAAGCCCAGCTTTGCACCTTTCCATCTTCCCGGCTCTGCCTGGAATAGGGTGGGAGCATCAGTGAATTGAATTCCGTCAAAACTATAACTAAACTGGCATTTTGCTTCGGCACTTACCCTAACTCTCAAATAAACAGTATTGCCATTTATTTTCTGAATGCTATTTTCTTTTTCTGCGTTTCCTTTGTCTGCATCCTTACCCTCGGTATATACAAGGTAAATGCCATCCTTTTTACTTTCCAGACCAAGACTGGCATAACTGAATCCCATTACTGTCAAACCTGCTTTTTCATTTTCCAGGCGGGTATTGGGATGAAATACGAGTTTGGTGGTAGCGGTGAAATTTTCCGCAGGGAATTTTTGGAGTAATACGTTTGGCGAAAACCAAAGATTCTTTGCACTGTCTGGCCATTTGTCTGAGAACAGGCGAAGATTACCATCATACACAAATGCCCATGTTGATTTGGGATTGGCCATCCATTGCCACTGCAAACCCGGTCTTGTTCCATTGAATTCATCTGATTCCTGTGGTGTCTGTTTCGATCCTGTTTTACCAACAGCAGGTTTTTTATAGATCAATACAGGTTCTCCTTTGCCATCACCATCTTTATCGATCCCTATAACGGGCCAGTCATTCACCCATTTCATAGGTTGCAGATGAACAATTCTTCCATAGGCTCCCCTGTCCTGGAAATGCAGGAACCAGTTTTCTCCGCCGGGAGTTATTACCCATGCTCCCTGGTGTGGTCCGTTGGTGGGAGTACTGCCCTGATCCATCACCACATTTCTTTCATAAGGACCATAAACAGATTTACTTCTCAAAACCAGTTGCCAGCCAGTGGGTACGCCACCTGCCGGTGCAAATATGTAATAATACCCATTGCGCTTATAGAACTTGGGGCCTTCAATGGTTGGATCAGTTGCATGCCCATCATATACCATTACACCATTATCAGTTGTACGGGTGCCTTCTTTATTCATCTTCTTAACTACAATAATGCTTTTGATTCCGGCCCTGCTTCCGGCAAAAGCATGAACCAGGTAAACATTACCATCATCATCCCATAATGGACAGGGATCAATCAAACCTTTTCCACCTTCCACCAGTACGGGATCACTCCAGGGACCAGCAGCATTCTTTGACTTCACGAGATAGATGCCGAAATCCGGATCAGGATAATAAATATAAAATTCTCCATTATGATAGCGTATGGATGGCGCCCATACACCATTACCATGTTGTGGTATGGAAAAATGATCATAAGGTGGAAGTTTGGCTAGCGCATGACCGATAATTGTCCAGTTTACCAGGTCTTTTGAGTGAAGAATGGGAAGACCGGGAATATCTTCAAAGCTGGAAGAGGTCAGGTAATAATCCTCGCCTACTCTTACCGCATCAGGATCAGAATAATCGGCATAAAGGACCGGGTTTTTATAAGTACCGTCTCCGTTATCTGCCACCCAAACCTGGGATACATAATTTTTTTGTTGAGCAAAGGGAGTTAAAGATAACAGGCTGAGTAAAATCAAGGCTGTGATTCTGGAAAACATTTTGGAGTTTCTTTTGAGAGTTAATGTTAGACGGCCACCAAACACTGCCCTGGTTTTCGCACCATCATTCAGGCGTCTCACAATGCCATGGTTCGTGTCTCACGAACCATTTCAGTTCCGTTTTGTGTCTCACGAAACATGGCAAAGGATCAAGGCGAGATAACCTATATTTCGATCATTGCCTTAATTACGCCGAAAGCAGGGTTTAACCAGTTCTTAAAATTATCTTTCACTTCATCAAAGGAAACACGGTGCGTAATATAGGTAGCCGGATTAACTTTTCCTTCAACCATTGCATTCATCACTTTTTCAAAATCTGCTTTGGTGGCATTTCTGCTACTCATTAAAGTAGATTCTCTTTTATGAAACTCCGGGTGACTCACCACTATCTCTTCTCTCTGCAAACCAACCAGTACATACCGTCCACCATGGCTCATATATTGGAAAGCATTGTTGATGGCTTTTCGATTACCTGTTGCATCAATCACAACGGTAGGCATATCATTACTGGTTATTTCCTTCAGTCTTTGCATCACATCTTCATTTCCTGCATTGATAACATGTGAAACACCTAATTTATCAGAACAAAAATCGAGTCGTTGCTTATTAATATCCAATGCTATTACTTTGCCACCAGCGATCCGGGCAAATTCCATCAGTCCCAAACCAATGGGACCTGCACCAATCACTAACACAAATTCACCAGGTTGAACACCGGCTCTCCAGATACCATGGGCTCCAATAGCGAGTGGTTCCACCAGGGCCAGCTCATCAAATCCTAATCCTTTTCCGGGCAGTACTGAAGATAACGGAACAGAAATATATTCCTTCATTCCCCCATCAATATGCACACCAAATACATTGATCTTTACACAGCAGTTGGGTTTGCCATTTCTGCAGGCGATACATTCTCCACAACCGAAATAAGGTATGATGGTTACCCGTTCTCCTTTCTTAAATCCTTTTGCCTCTTCCACTTCCAATGCAAGCTCATGACCCAGCACTCTTGGATAGTTGAAGAAAGGCTGAGTGCCTTCATAGGCATGCAGGTCGGTACCGCAAACACCCACACGTTTTACTTTCAATAAAGCGTTCCCTTCAGCAGCTGCAGGCTGCTCTGCCTGCCGGTATTCGAGTTCACCGGGCTGATTACATACTAAAACTTTCATGATAATTGCTATTGAAAAATTACCAGCTACGCATTAGCAAGCGCTCTGTCCAAATGTACATACCCACCGTCAACATGTATGATCTGACCGGTAGTGTGACCAGACCTTGTGCTCAACAGGAATGAAACCATATCGGCTATTTCCTGTGCTGTGGTCATCCGGTTACCAAGTGGTATCTTGGATTCAATCTCTTTTAATTTTCCCTGTGGATCTGGCAATGTCTTTATCCAGCGTTCATACAGGGGAGTATAGCATTCTGCTACCACAACAGCATTCACCCTGATTCCATATTTCAATAATTCTACAGCCCATTCCCTGGTAAGTGCATTCCTTCCACCATTTGCAGCTGCATAGGCAGAGGTATTTCCCTGCCCGGTCTCTGCTGTTTTGGAGGTGATGTTAACGATGGAACCTTTAGATTTTTTCAGTTCAGGCAATGCATGGTGGACCAGCAGATAATAGTGGACCAGGTTTTTGTGAAGAGATGCAATGAAATCTTCATAATTTCCTTTTTCCAATCCAACTCCATCATTCACGCCTGCATTGTTCACTACCCCATCTATTTTTTTAAACTGACTGATCACCTGCTTTACTGCTTTTTCGCATTCTTCAGGTTTTGTCAGTTCCGCAGGGATCTGAAAGGCTTTGCCTCCTGTTGATTCCACAGCATGCACTGTATCCAGGTTATCTTTTTCATTTCTTCCGATGATCACCGGAATGGCTCCTTCTCCTGCAAGGGATTTTACGATTCCTTCGCCGATACCTTTTGCACCGCCACTTACTATAATGATTTTACCT
Source organism: uncultured Bacteroidota bacterium (assembly GCA_946479535.1). Next base: position 1,155 of record CAMLGP010000022.1, on the reverse strand, counting down.
GCTAAGTGAAGATCCATTTCTAATTATATAAGTTTAGAATAACAGCTATATTTCCTATTGAACATTGGTATTATTCAGACCATAGAATGTAACAGCATTCCCTCCCATCACCTTTTCCTTTTCCTCCTCATCTATATTTTCCATGTATTTATCGATCATGCTTCTCCATTGTACATATATTCCCGAGAGTAACACAACAGGCCAATCGCTTCCATATAATAACCGGTCTGTTCCAAATGCTTCAAAGATTACATCCAGGTAAGGATAGAAATCTGCCGGGCTCCATTGCTTCCATCTTGTTTCCGTCAATAGTCCTGATATCTTGCACAAAACATTTGGATGCTTTGCCATTTCCTTCATGTGGGTCTTCCAGGCATCAATGCTTTTACCACGTATATCTGGTTTGGCGCAATGATCAATCACAAATTTCTGTTCTGGAAACAGGGATACAAATTCAAGTGCCGGTTTCAACTGGTGGTGATAGATCAGGATATCATAGGTATACCCAAAGGGCTGCAGGGCCTGAATACCCCGTTGAAAGTCTTTTCGCAATAAAAAATCATCCGGTTCACCCTGCACCACATGGCGCCATCCTTTTATCTGGGGATATTGGGAGAAATACTGTAACCGGTCTTCCAGTTTTTCATCTCTTAAGTCAACCCATCCTACAACTCCTTTAATTATCTCATTGGTTTTTGCGAGTTCAACCAGGAAATGGGTTTCCAGTTCTGACTGTCTTGCCTGAACAGCTATACAGCCATCCAGCCCATTTCTATTGAGTGTGCGTGCTACATGTCTTGGAAGATAATCCTGTTGCAATACTTCCATACCGTCTGATATCCAGTCGTATTCCTGTTCGTCATAATGCCAAAAGTGAACATGGGAATCAACCCGCATAGGCAACACATTTTTGTTTGGATTCACCTAAACCATCAATACCGAGCTCCATCAAATCCCCTGGCTTCAAATAAATAGCTGGTTTGAACCCGAGGCCCACGCCTGCCGGTGTTCCGGTAGAGATAATATCTCCGGGTAACAGGGTCATAAACCGGCTAACGTAAGAAACAAGAAATGGAATATTAAAGACAAGGTTGGCTGTTGTACCGTTCTGCATCATTTTTCCATTGACACTGAGCCACAGTTTCAATTTATGTG
>CAMLGP010000021.1 GCA_946479535.1 uncultured Bacteroidota bacterium | reverse complement strand
GCGGACTGGAAGAAGATTCATTCCATACATTAACACCACGATTACTTTCATCCTTTATTTCCACTTCTGTGCCATCTGGCTTCTTGTAGAAAGCCTGCACGCTGATTGTTCCATACAGATCTTCATTATTACCAGTAAGTGGATTATCTACCACTTTACTTACACTTAGTTTATTGACAAACACACTATAGCCATTGATAGCCTGACAATCCTGAATGGCCTGGAAATTGGCAAGTGAGCGAATTCCTAATGAAGCATAATCAGACAGGCGTACCATGGTGAATGAGATGGGTACAGCCCTGGTGTTTAATGTCAAAGTTTTGGCTGTTGGATCATCAATATAGGCTTTCAGCTCATTTGGATCTGCAAGGGTAGTACCTCCACCAGCAGGGTTTCCACCCATCACTACGGCTTTAAACTCCTTTACAACAGAACTGAATGAAGTATTGCCTGAGCCTTCAATTGAATGACCTGCTTTTACGTTTAGTTCTGTAAGCTCAACTCCCAATTTTGCTTTTACAGCAGACTTGATAGCAAGAGCACTTTCCTCAGAAACTATTTTTACAAACACCATTCGTCCATAGGTTACCGAGTTGATCAATACAAGATCAGTTTTTGAAGTAGCTGCATTGGGATCCTGGAAGATATTGGCCGAGTTCAATTCATTATGAGCAAGAATGAACATCGGCTGAATGAATTTAAGAATGTATGTCTTTCTTTTTGTATTGCCACCGATATTACCAGAAAATGCACCACCAGCATTTATTTCCGCGGGGATATCAAATTCCTCCAGCGGCAGGAATAAACCGGAACTTGCTTCCAGTTGTGCGGCAAAATCAAATTTGCTGTCAACTTCCGTAAGACTAAGGCCAATCATGGCTGGAATAGGTACATTGTTATTGTTACGGAGAATGGTTGTTAACTTATCCTGTTGCACAGTACCTGGAGCATCCAGTACAATAGAGGCCTGACTGGCGCCAGGGAGTATCATATTTATAGTCATCGGTTTTCTTTCCGGGAGATTGGTTGGAGTAACTACTGATTCACTCAATATTGCAGAAGCGGTAGATATAACTCCCGGAAAGATTTGAGCATGTGAAACCGCTTTAAGGATATTAAATTCTGGTTTGATACTCAAATCAATTTCCTTTGTAACGTTTTTACAGATCACTTTTCCCCCGGGAAGAGTGGTACTAACGCTGCTTTTGTCACGATCAGTTCTGTCTTCATCAAAACCCGGTCCTAATTGTAATGTACCTGTTGAAACGGTACGACTAGCCATAACAGTATTGGTAGTCACTTTTTTCTGTGCTTTGTAAAACGCCAGCTTTGCAGTTGAAAACCAGGAAAGATTGCTGGCTTGCAATTTTGTAATTACAGGTACTGTTTTTTGTGCACTAACGCTTCCCGCGTACAGGCAACCCAGTAAGATAACCGGGATAATGTTCTTTTTCATTTTTATAATATTAAAGGTTTAAGGGTATGCTAGTTTACCTTTTCAAGGATCCACACCTGGGTGGCATTATTGCTGACAGGAGTAAATTCATTGACCGGGCAATTTCCACTGGAACTCAGGCATGCATCAGGTGCATCAAGCACCTTACGGCTGTTCCAGTTGTACAATACGAATGTGTTGCTGGTATTGGGGACTTTAAATAGATACCAGGTTTCTTCATCCCCTATCACCAGGTCTTTTGGACGCATGATCACATTATTATTCCTTTCTTCTCCCGTTGGTACGCCCAGGTTGAAAACAACATTGGCCGCGAGATTCCCTTCGCCGATGAAAAATTGATATCCACCTGTCAATTTGTGAACAAGGTTGAAAGTGCTGCCTGAACTGGAAATGGTTACCTGTGAGTTCACTGTATTATTCCAGGTCAGGTATTTTTTGCTGTTATTCTTGAAGGCATAACAGGCCAGTTTATATTTTCCTTCGGTAATTCCGGTTCCCAAAAGATTATCCACCATATTGGTGGCAGACCAGGTGATCTGCTGAATAGCATTTGCCGCAGCATCAACAGCATTGCCTACATTGGTTTCAATAGCAGTGAGGGTATTATTGATCAGATCATTGTTCTGTGCCTTGGTAAGATTGCCGGCATTGCAATTATCTCCAGGCAATGGCAGGGGGATCACATCGGGCAGGGTACTCAGCGTTGAAGAATTCAGTGAATGTGCAATTGCTTTCAGAATAAAGGTAGGATGGTGATAGCAGGTAGAACCCGGACAGTAAGGTGGGAATGTAAAGCTGGCAAACTGTGGTACCTGTTCTGCTGGCAGATTGCCCAGTGCACATAATATTCTTGCATCATCTATCGCAGCAATTTGTTCAGCCTGAGTGGCGGGGCTGCTGTAATCCTTGAAATAATTCCTTACCCCTGCCCTTCCAAAAAAGAATGCCTGTGGAGGTAGTGTAGGAATGGGATCATCTCCAAATTCAAAACGCTGTATCCTGCTTTTTCCGATGACACTATTTAATTGGGCAACAAATCTGGCATCTCCGGGATGGGGTGCCTCATAGATATAAAGGCCCTGTGCCTGGATATTATAATTGAACTTGAGGAACATGGCAAACAGTTGTGCGTGAGCGCCACCAAGGCTATGACCTGTGATCCAAACCTTCTTGGTTTCACCAGTTGTTTTGTTCTTTACAAGAGCTGCAACGGTTGCGCCCAGTTCATCCGCGAAATTTTGCTTATCTCCGGCATTCTGTGACAGAAGACTTTCTACCATTCCGCGATGCACCTGTCCCTGTATCTGGTTATTCATTACTGATGCATCACGTTTCAGGAATTTAAAATCACTGGCCATCCATTCGGCCCAGGTATAGCCACCTTGGGATGTATTACAGGAAACACGGTCAGTACCCCTGAATATAATGAACACGGTAGACGGGGTTGACACAACAATCGCTTCGGGGTCATAACCAGCAGGATTGCATTTATGAATGAACCGGAAAGTAGCTGCTGGTTCTCCCGTACCAATTGCCTTAAGCTGTGTATTTGCATCGATGGTAGTAATTTTCCCCACGTTTGCTGCAGGTGTTATTGTCAATGTACTGGCAGGTGTAAACAACGGACGAAGCTTGTTCTCAAACTCAATCAGGAATTTATCGTCATCATCCCTGATCTGTTTGATAAAACTGCTTGTAGTTGCAGACGGTACCGGACTGTACAGGTACCGCAGATAATCCACATAGCACATAGTAGTGAGATAAGACAGTAAATATGCATTGCGCATATTGAGAGTGGTGGCATCATTATCAAACTGCGTGTTATAGCAGTTCCTTTCTGACTGTGCACGTACTCCACTGCCTCCGATAAGGAGCAGGCACAGCATAAAGAGGGATAGTTTTTTCATATCCGGTTTTTTTTAAGTGGTTAAATTGTATATGGTTAATGGGGAATGACTAGCGCATCATACAGGCAATAGTAGCTACAGGAATGAATGTGGTAAATTTCCAGCGGGAGTCGAATATGCAGCGCATACCGTAATTGATCATTACGCTGCGACTGATCCGCCAGTCGCCACCAAAGCTGAGCGTATTTGGGTGAACAACATCCCATTTAACACTTGACCCAACAATTTCAAAATCATTGTCAGGAACTTTGAAAGTTTCATTCAGTGCTTCAACGGGAGTTTTCAATCCTTTCTTTTCATACAGGAATTCTATAAAAAAGGTATAGAGTGCTCCACCATAACGCAGGTTCATACCCATGGTATAAAGAGTATTATCTGCAATGGCTTTTTGCGATACTTCTTCTCCGGTGGTTTTATTACGAATCAAAAAATCCAGTTCCTCCTCATACCAGGTGGTGCGGAATAACCCGGAGAGCAGCCATTTCTTTCCCATCCCTACACTACCATTCATCCAGGCACCCCAGCCGGTATTACGGTTCAGCCGGAGGCTTTTCAATGAACCTGCGCTATCTGTCTGGTAGGAATACACTTTACCAAAAGCCAGGTCCAGTGAAGAAGCATTCCAGTTCTCACTCACGAATATTTTAGCACGGCTATTAATCTCTTCATTTCTCCGGGTGTTAATGGTGAGTAATTGCTGTTCGCTGGATTGCAGCTGACTTCTGATCTGTGGTTTGGTAAGTACATCAGTGGCAGTATCAAGTTTATGTTGTAATTCTTTTATCTGCGCCATTAACTCCTCCTTCTCCGCCTGATACTTTTCACTGATACCAGCATAAAGCTCCTTTGCCATTAATGGATCTTTCTGTTTAAACAAATTGAACTTTGTAGCAAACCCAATGCGGCGGTCATTATTCTCGTCCTGAACAGAACCGATGGAAAGATCAATGGATGCCATCCGGCGCATAAAACCAGATGCGTGCTGGTATTTGGAAAGATCACTCCTGTTATAGAACAATTCCCAGAACGGCTGTGACTGTATGGCCAGGTTTGGATTCAGTTTCCAGGATTTGAAGGACCAATCTACCTTGAAGTCTTTGATATCCGAGGTCCGGTTGATCTGGGAGGAGGTAACTCCCATCAGGTCAAATACAGGAGAAGCTGGAATGCTGAATTCTTTTGGAGTAACCCTACCCGCAGCGTTATCATTTTGGGAATGAACGCAAAAAGGTAGAAGCCAGGCCAGCAGGCTGGTGGTGAGGATAATCGGTTTCATTTAAGTGTGTGGTTTGAGAATGAGATACCAAAGCTATCCTTACAAAGGAGCGAGGTCAATACCAGTCTTTAGCCAAATACCTTTAGGGGAAATACCTAAAATCAGGTAGGTCCTGTGCTGGGTAAATGGTTTAATTTTCAGAACAGGGAAATTTTTACGTAAGCCAAGCACCCAACTGTTTATTATGTTATTACCCATCAATTCCAGGCACAAACTTGTTCGCCTGTTCATTATAAGCACCATCTTATTGACAGGAGTTTCTCTGCATGCCCAAAAAGTGAATGAGGATAGCCTCAAACGCGTGATCCGTGAAGCAAAAGAAGATACAACGCGCATTGATGCCATGCTTGCCTATGGCAATTATCTGTTCCGGGGAAAAAATGAAGACTCGGCAGCACTTGCATTGTTTCTATCTGCAAAATACCAGGCGGAACAGGCCAATTATGTGGGAGGCAGAGCACAGGCTCTCTTATTTATGGGCAACTATTATAGTGACCAGAGTGACTGGTCAGGCGCCATCACAGCCTATGACAGCGTATTAAAAATTGCAGATAAGATACCTGATGAGATCAACAGGAAAAGAGCCATCCGCGGCGCTTACAATAATCTGGGTGGCATCTACAATAAAAATGGAGATTTTACCAGTTCACTTGAATACAGGCTTAAATGCCTGCAGGTAATTGAAAGCATGCCTTCACCCAATCCTAATGAAATAGCAATTGCTTCAATAAATGCTGCCAGTGATTATCGCCAGTTAAAGGAATTTGGAAAAGCGGAGCAATATATTAATAAGATAGCTCCCGTATTCTCCAAATTGCAGGACCGCATGAAACTGGAATATCTTTTTGAATATTACGAAATTGAACTGGACGGAAAATACAATGAGAAAGCACAACAGTTGCTTTACCGGTTCGACAGCATTTTGCAGGTTGGCAACTTTAATGAAATGCAGAAAAAAGATTATTCTCTTCTATCCCAAAAACTACATGGCAATTATGAAATGGAGTATACCAGGGATTATAAAAAGGCATTTATATATTTCCAGGCAGTTTTACCCCTTGCAAGAGACCTCGGAGGAAATCGGGAAATCGGTGAGGCCAATTATAATCTGGGCTGGGCTTCCTATTGGGATACCAGGTATGCGGACGCAATAAAATACCTGAACACTGCTTATACGATAGCCATTGAAAATGACCTTAAGAATCAGGCCTATAAGGCAGCAGACATGCTGTCCTATGCCTATAAAAGAACGAATAATACCGAAATGGCTCTCGAATTTTCGCAGACAGCCAGAAAACTGCAAGACAGTGTGGTGAGTGAAGAGGCAAATAAGCAATTAAATATCCTGGATGCAAAATATCAGAATGAAAAAAAGGAAAGGGCAATTGCTCATCTTGAAATTGAAAACCAGGCAAAAGAATTTGTGATCAGGAAAAAGAACTGGTTTATAATTGGAGGTATTGTGCTGGTGATTTTCCTGGGAATGACAGCATTTACAGTGATCAATTACTATCATAACCGCCAACTGCTTATGAAAAAAGAAAAAGTGCTGCAGGAAGAAAAGATTGCAGTAATGGAAAAACAGCAGCAGGTAGCTTCTCTTCAGTCAATGATCAATGGACAGGAAACTGAACGTACAAGAATAGCAAGGGACCTGCATGATGGAATGGGAGGAATTCTCTCTACCGTTAAAATGCACTATAGCACGCTTAGCCAGGACACTCCGGTGATCAGGGATAACCCTTTATACAAAAAAACCCTGGACCTGATCAATGAGGTATCAGATCAATTAAGAACAGTGGCCCACAATATGATGCCAGAAGTACTTATGAAGGTTGGATTGATAGAAGCGCTCCGGGATTTCTGTAATAATGTTAGCTCATCCAAACGTCTTACGGTTAAACTGCAATCCTATGGCATGGAGAAAAGACTGAGCAGTTCCACAGAAATAAATCTTTTCCGTATCATCCAGGAGCTGGTAAATAATGTTATCAAACACGCCGATGCAACGGAGGCCATTATCCAGATCAACCGGCAGGGCAATAATTTAAATGTAATAATTGAAGATAATGGAAGAGGATTTGATACCAGCGAGGCGGAAGCCAAAAGAAGCATGGGTATGAGCACCGTAAAGAGCCGGGTGAATTACCTCAATGGAAGGCTGACTATTGATTCAAAGGAAGGCATTGGAACCACGGTGATGATTGACATGGTGCTGGATGAAAATTAATACCGGCAACCAATTTAGCAACAAAGACAGTATATTGCTTCACCAACTGCTATGGTAAAAATCCTGATCGTTGATGACCACCCACTGGTGATTGACGGCATCAAAACAATGCTGAAAGATGAGGCTTATTTTCATATAGAAGCCGCTACTAAAACCGGAAAGGAAGCGCTTGCCTTCCTTGATAATACCCAGGCAGTAGATATAATACTTCTCGATATTAATCTCCCTGATACAGATGGCCTAAAATTATGCGAACAGATCAGGACAAAAAATAAGACCGTAAAGATCATCGGCCTTACTTACGTGAATGAAGCCGGCATAATTACCCAACTTATCAAAAGAGGTGCAAACGGTTACCTGCTAAAAAATATGGAAAGGGAGGAATTGATCCTTGCCATGAACCAGGTAATGGATGGGATCATTTACCTAAGCAAGGCAGCAAATGAAAAGATCATTCAGCAGTTACAACCTTACGATCTATCTAAAAATAATATTCCGGCATTTACCCGCCGTGAAAAGGAAATACTGACCTTACTGGCTGAAGGATTAACCAGCCAGGAGATTGCAGCGAAGCTGTTTTTGAGTAATTATACGGTAGATACCCATCGCAAGAATATGCTGCAGAAATTCAATGTACACAATACTACTGCTTTGCTAAATGTGGTAAGAGAATTGAGAATTATAGATTAATAGAGGGAAATTTGGTTCGTGATACACGAACCATGGCAAAGGATTATCGATTAAAAGAGCTCATCTCACATTTCCATTTCTTTCAGCATTGGCGGATTTCCTTCTCCTAAAGGTGGAAGTTTAGGCCATTCATAATAGGCGGTCTTATCCAGTCCATCAGGTCTGGGCTTTGAACTGCGAATCGTATAAACGGGCCAGTAGTCCAATTGTTCCGGGGCCATTTCATAAGCCAGGAGCTGCCGATATCGTTCATCAGATAAATTATTGCTAACAAATTCCTTCAGCATATCGGGCGGGAGAAACAATGGCATGCGGTGGCGATTCTCTCCATCATTATGAATATTGACCATTAGTGCATTTGCCTTCCGGGTGATCAACCCAAAGGTCCATCGTTTTACCAGTTCACCAGTTTTTAGATCAACGATCTCGGCAACGGAATACAATCCAGGTAATGCAAAAATTTGTTGATCCTTTGGACGGATAGCATAGGGCACTTTCTTCTTCCACCCTACGATAGCCCGATGTTCAAATGTGAGAGATACTGGTATGGCACAACGCCGGTTGCGGATCTTATTCCAATAACTTTTAGGATCATCCAGAATTCTTTCAGACCGGATATTGAGCATTTTATTCCGGTTCATGGGTGCGGGTTCAGTCTTTTCAAAAAACCGGAGTATTCCCCATTCCATCATTTTGCAATGGAATTTATTATCCTCCCTGTTTTCATATACTATGGGATGCTTTGCAAAAAGGGCAACTCCCTGCATGTGATCAGTTGGCATAAACTCGATCTCTATTTGCGGATCATCCCACACCAATCCACCAAAGTATTCATCCATTGACTCCAGTGTGATCTTATAAGAAATATCATAACACATAACGCTGGTTTTCCAGTTCTGAAAGTTTCAATTTTATTTCGCGGGCGCCATATTTCAGCTGCACGTATAATTCACCGAAGGCCATCTCTAAGTTAAAGCTAATATCCGCACTGCGTGGTGGTTGCCAGTCGGTCTTATAAGTAATGTATGCCCTGATCTGTTTGTCGAGCAGTTTTTTTGCCTTCTCATTCGCGTCCTTTGTTGTCAGCACAGTAAAAAACCTGGAGTTGGAGGGTTTGTTAAGCAGCGTATGAAGTTCCTGGAATTCAGCCGGATCATCCATTCTAAATAATCTCCGGCCGGGGTCTGCCTGGATGGCCTTATAATATCGCTGGGCCATGGCAGTGTTTTCAAAATGAACTAACAGCCAGGCCGTAATATTGTTCTCATCCAACCTTGATTTTCCACGCTCATAGGTCTGTCTCACAAACGCCTTCACTCCTTTCATTTTGAATCTTTCCAGGAGCTTCGGATCAAATTGCGCAAATGGATTGAACATAAAAAAAGTACCTGTGCAAATACAAGGTACTTTTTTTCCAGCGAAAGTTGGTATTGGTCTACTCCGTACGTAAACTCTTTACCGGGTTAGCAAGGGCGGCTTTTATGGCCTGGAAACTAACAGTGCCCAGCGTAATTAAAAGAGCGCCGGCACAGGTACCCACATAGATCCACCAGGAAATAGGCGTGTGATATTCGTAATTCTGTAACCAGTTGTGCATAAAGTACCATGCAATGGGTGCTGCAATGATGAAAGAGATGGTTACCAGGATAATGAAATCTCTGGATAGTAACCGCCATACATTGAAAACGCTAGCACCTAAAACTTTTCTTACACCGATTTCCTTGGTCCGCTGTTCAGCAATAAATGAGGCCAGTCCAAAGATGCCGAGGCAGGAAATGAAGATGGCAAGAAAAGCGAAGAAGGTGGAAAGCTTACCGATGAGCACCTCATTTTCGTAGGTTTGGGCCGCCAGTTTATCACTAAATTTAAATTCAAATGGCACGGCAGGGTTCACTTTGGCGAATACTGAACCGATTTCCTTTATCGCAGCAGCAATCCCAACGGTTGGTTTTACCTTAATATTAATGACTCCAAGAAAGTTCCGGGGAAGTGTAAACATGGACGGTAATGGCTTTGAATAAGGAGAAGATCTTACCATATCTTTCACCACGCCGATTACAGTGAAGCGGAAATTATTTAAGGTCAATACTTTTCCGATAATATCCTTTTCCCCAACGGTGCGGGCGGCAGTTTCATTCAGCAATACGGATAGTGAATCAGATATTGTACCCGCCGGAAAATCATGACCTTTAACAAATTCAAGGCCTACTGTCCTGGCATACTCCTTTGTAGCACCCATCACAGTAAAGAGGACGTCAGAATTAGGTGGTGAACCATCCCATGAAAACCCGCTTGTGAGATTGCCTTCTCCTGTGAGAGTGGAAGTGGATTTACTCATGTCTTCAATCACATTGGTCTTCAGTAGTTCATTCCTCAATGTGTAATTGTCAAGGTTAGCCAGTTCTGGTGTGTTCACATATACGTAAAGCAGTCCGTTAGTGTTATAACCAAGCGGACGATCTTTAGCAAACTGGATCTGCCTGTATACTATGATAGTCCCAATAATAAGGGCAACTGAAACCGTGAATTGAATAACCACCAGTGCCTTTCTTGGAATGGAAGCCAGTTTTCCCGTTCTTAAATGACCCTTTAATACTTTTATGGGACGGAAAGAAGAAAGGTAGAAGGCTGGATAGCTGCCTGCTATCAATGATGTAAAGACAATAAAGCCCAGGCTCATTGTCCAGAAAAGAGGTGAGGACCAGGAGATACTCATGTCTTTCGTCAGGATCCTGTTGAACCATGGTAAAGCCAGGCTGACTAATGCCAATGAAAGAATAAAGGATAAAAACGTGATCAGAAATGATTCACTCAGGAACTGGTAAATAAGCTGGTATTTGGCAGAGCCAATTGTTTTTCTGACACCAACCTCCCTAGCCCGTTTCTCACTTCTTGCGGTGCTAAGGTTCATATAATTGATACAGGCAAGCACCAGTACAAATAGGCCCACAAGCGCAAATAGCCGCACAATGGTAATAAATCCACCTGAATTTTTTCCATCAGTAAAATCTCCATAAAGCCGCCAGCGGCTCATGGGTAACATCAATACTTCTGGCTTTGATGCTTTCTCTCCCTCACTCACTTTGGAATTAATAATGCCAAAGATCTTTTTCTGCACTGCGGCCAGATTTGCATTATCATTTAGCTGAACAAAACATTGGTCATTATTACTTCCCCACTTGTCCTTTTGGCTATTGGAAAAAGGATTGAAAGAATGAAGATATTCCCATGGCATGATCATTTGCACCGTTGCAAATTCTGTATTCTTCGGAAAGTCTTTATAGATGCCTTTTACCGTCAGGTTTCCCAGATTATCTGCCTTTACAATCTTACCGATCGCCTCTTGCTTACCAAATAAAGCTTTGGCCATTGATTCAGAAAGCAGAATTGAAGTAGGGTCTTCCAAACCATTCTGCATTCCTTCCACCATTTTCAGGGTGAAGATTTTGGTAAACTGGGGTTCCGCAAATATTCCGGTAGATGATATTTTCTTTTCATTAAATGCCAGTACATGATCTGCAATAAAAGTAGCCAGTGCTACTTCTTTAAAATCCGGGTAATGATCCCGTAATTCCTGGGCCATTGGCTGGGGTTGGATCTTGTAGGTAGCGGTTTTGCCATTGAAAGTACGGTTCTGATATAATTGACTAATCCGGTCATAATTATCAAAGCTTTTATTAAAGCTTATTTCATCCCATACCCACAGTCCTATTAGCAATGCCACAGCCATACCAATGGCCAGGCCTGTTATATTAATAAAGCTAAAGCCTTTACTCTTTACCAGATTTCGCCAGGCTATTTTTAAATTGTTCCGGAACATAACAGCAGTATTTAAAATTGAAAATGGATCGGGTAAAGAAACTAAAAAATATGCCGCCTTATAAGTTGCTGATAATCTACTAAATACCTGAAATTTATGATACGATATTGTTCGTTTTTGATACACCGGGTGTTATAGAATGATACGTCCCTGGACGTCAATAGCCATCTGTTGACGGAATATGCCAGGGACCGCGGGCCGAATCTAACTGACTATATATAATTAATGACTAGCCCTGCATTTACCCTCAGCAAATAAAAGACTACCGGTAATAATACCCTGTAGACCGCCGAGGAGGATCAGGATATGTAGGAATAGCGCCATGTTCATGAAAGCAAAAATAGTTCAGGAGTTTTTGTATTCAGCCGATAGGTGAACAATTCCCACCGTTCATTAATTATCGTTTTCGCATCCGGAAGATCAAATACTTTAATTTAGTTAATAAATACGGTTTTTACAATTTACTTCACAATGAGAAATTATACGCGAAGATCCAATTTGACTATTTTATCAGGTTTACTATTTTTTTATTTACTGCCTGGGATCTCCTACTCCCAGACGAACACTCAATTCCGTACAGACTTCAGCTATTTCTGGACCACCCTCAATGATGAATACTGTTATTTCGCTAAAAAGCAGACAGACTGGGAAAAGGTTAAGGAGATCTATACGCCTGCATTAGATACTATTACCACCCGTGATCAATTTGTTACGTTGCTGGAAAAAGGCCTTTATGAAATTTATGACCACCATGCTATTTTGAATACCAATACCAACAAGTCCCAGCGATTAGTTCCTTCAGGTACCGATGTATGGGCTGAATTTATAAATGGGAAACCCATCATTACCGAAACGAGAAAAGACTTTGGTGCGCAGACTGCAGGAATTAAACCCGGCATGGAAATAATTGCTATTAATAATATACCCGTAGCAACTGCTATTGAAACTTTCCTGCCCAAAGCCGTAGATCCAATGACCACAGAGGCAAGAAATTTTGCACTTCGTCTTGTTTTGGCTGGCAATCATCATGATCCGCGTAAATTCACCCTTAAGGATAATGGCATAACAAAGGATTATTTTCCTGATCAAAATGGCTTACAACTGGAGCACATTCAATATACGGGAAAACTTGAATCCAGAAAGATCGGAAATATTGGTTATATCAAGATCAATGATTGTCTGTATGACAATGACCTGATCCCGGCCTTTGACAGTGTAATGCAAACTTTTACTTCCACACAATCCATTATCCTTGATCTAAGAGAAACGCCTGGTGGCGGAAATACCACAGTAGCAAGAGCTATTCTGGGATGGTTTATTAATAAGGATCATTTTTATCAGAAACATGAATATTATGCAGAAGAGAAAAGCACTGGTGTTAAAAGAAGCTGGGAGGAGATTGTATCACCAAGACCTGGCAAATA
>CAMLGP010000020.1 GCA_946479535.1 uncultured Bacteroidota bacterium | reverse complement strand
GTTACCGCGCCACTTGCAACAACCAGATCTCTTACCAGCCTTCTGTGAGTAGGATAATCTCCCAAAACCCATCCACCGCCGTGGATAAAAATGAAGACCGGCGCGCCTGCTTTTGAATTTTCGGGTTTCACTATATGTATGGTAACTTTTTGACCATCCTGCGTAATTATTCTTTCAGATTCTTCAATTCCAGAATAATCCACTGTTACCGATTTCTGGGCATCATCCAATACTTTCCTCGCTTCACCAGGAGTAAGTTGTTCAATTGGCTTTCCATCTCCTGAATTAAGCAATTTTAAAAATTCCCTGATCTGTACAAATATGCGTGGATCATCTTCCGGTTTGGTAGTTTTTCCTATTCGTGCCTGTTTTGGTGATTTAGTTAATTGTTCCATTTTTAATGATTTAGTTGTTAAAGAAAAGCAGAATGGTTTGTGTGAATCTTATGCGCCATATCGAAGTTCAAATGCTCGGAATTTGCTCCGTAGCTATCTACCAGAATCCCTTTTACTCCGGTATGAGAAGTGATAGCATAAAGAACAGAATTATCATCAGGATTGGAATCTCCTTCAAAGCGGTAAACTTCATCTACAGCAAATTCCTCAGGATTCAACCTTATGTCAATATCGCTGCAGTAAAGGCAATCAGATGTTGTTGCAAAATCCGCTTCGTAACCTCTTTTCTTAAGGTCTGCCAAAGCATCTACCAGTGATTCATAATTTTTCATAATAGCTGATTTTAAATTTGAATGTTAGAGTATGCCATCAAAACATCCTGCTGCCACACAATCTTCCATATACATGAAAGGCTGTTCTTTCATGCGGAGAGAATCGTCCAAAAACTCGCCTCCATCAGACACGTTTTGCGTTGATTCATTGAGGGGAACTGGAAGATGACCAATCTGATCATCTTTTGGATCTTTTTCGGGGGTTTGTAAAAAGAATAGTTTCATGATTTTTGAATTGAGTTATGTTTTTTTAGATCAATAGTTTCCTGGCAACCACCCATGGTGGTTGAATAGGATTGTCATAAATAATTGAGGATTGTTTGATCTGCTGTTCTGTCGACTTGCTGTGTTGTTGACCGGTTTTCGTAAGGATTATACGCCGGCGTAGGGAAATCCTGGTGCACGAACAGGTGGAAAGTGCATTCCCGTTACAACCGCCTCAGCAAACTGTCACCCGTCGTCTTCGTTTCAACAGACGGCAGACCATAAGAACTTAAGCGACGTTTTGTGGCTGGGATTGTTTGCTCCACCATTTTTCAAAGTTGATGCTTCCCAGATCTGCAGGGCCTGCAGGCACCAATGCAGTATGGGTTATATCGCCACCAAAGTATTCAGGCCGGCCATTTGCCACTACTTTGCGGGGATCGTTTGCGTGCTTCAGATAGCGTTCAACAATTTCATACATTTCAAAACGTTCCGGTCCTGCAATTTCCCTCTTGCCATTGAGCGGAGTGTCCAATGCAAATTGAGTTACAAAAGCAGCTACATCATCAGCGGCAATGGGTTGAAATTGTACATCAGAAAGATGCACTTCATTTCCTATCGTTGCCTGGTTGGCGATACCTGCCAGGAATTCCATGAACTGAGTACTGCGAATAATGGTATAGGGCACACCAGACTGCCTGATGATGGATTCCTGCACTTTCTTGGCTCTCATGTATGGGATGTTTTGCATCACATCCGTTCCCACAATGGAGAGGGCAACATGGTGCTTCACACCGGCACTGATCTCAGCTCCCAATAAATTACGTCCTGAAGTTTCAAAAAAATCCATCACTGCTTTTTCTTCAAATGAAGGAGAGTTGGCAAGATCAATAACGATATCAGTACCCTTCAATGCTTCTGCCAGGCCTTCTCCGGTTATGGTATTAATGCCGGTAGCGGGAGAGGCGGCAATAACCTGGTGGCCTTTCTGGCGAAGGTTATTTACCACTTTGGTTCCAATGAGGCCAGAGCCTCCGATGACTACGATCTTCATAATTTGATTTTTAATTTTTTGGTAGTGTTTGTTGTTTCCCAAGAAAGGCCAACCAAATGCCAAAACATCAAATTATTGATTGTCAACACGGATGCTGTTTATCCGCATAAAATTTTTCACTCTATTTAGTGAAATCACGAACTATTTCACGAAATCAAGTGAAGAATTAAATAAAGGGAGACTTTGCTTAAGAGAAATAATCGCTCTTGTTAATGCCTAATTTTTTCAGCTTGGAGTGGAGGGTATTGCCAGGAATTTTCAATACCTCGGCAGCACTACCAGTACCCGAGATCTTGCCGGCACAGCGTTTCAGTGTCTGAATAATATAAGCCCGTTCAACTTCTTCCAGGGAGCGATTTAACAGGAAAGCCTGTTCATGCTTTTCCGGATCAGTGTTCTGAGGAATATATATTTCATCTAATGATCCATCTGTAGTCAGTAATATACTACGTTCAATTAAATGTTCCAGCTCTCTCACATTGCCTGGCCAGGTATATGAGCGTAATTGCTGTGTGACCTTGGGTGAGATCTTTCTGATCTTCCGTCCGGTATTGCGACTATATTTCTCAACAAAAAATTGGGTAAGCGGTTCAATATCCTCAATACGGTCACGCAATGGGGGCAGGCTGATTGGAAAGACATTTAACCGGAAATAAAGGTCTGCACGGAACCGGCCAGCTTTGACTTCTTCTTCCAGATTACGGTTAGTGGCTGCAATGAGTCGCACATCAATTTTAATAATTTGCTTCCCCCCCACCCTTTCGAGCTCGCGCTCCTGAATTACACGTAACAGTTTAGCCTGCGCTTCCAATGGTAACTCTCCAATTTCATCAAGAAATAGCGTGCTGTGGTTAGCCAGTTCAAATTTTCCTATACGCCGGTCAATTGCACCTGTAAAAGCACCTCTTTCATGACCAAACAATTCACTTTCGATAAGATTGGCAGGCATTGCAGCACAATTGACCTTTACCATTAATTTATCTCTTCTTGGCGAAGCGCCATGAAGAGCTCGTGCAATCAATTCCTTTCCTGTACCGGTTTCACCCAATACCAGTACGGTAGTATTGGATTCTGCCACCAGTGACATCAACCGGTAAACTTTTTGCATCTGGTCTCCACTACCTACTATTTCACCAAAATTATAAATGGTTTTTATCTGCTCCTTTAGATAATCATTCTCTACTTCCAGTTGCTTTTTATACGCCAGTAATTTTTCATTTGCCTGAATATTGGCTACGGCAAGAGATATCTGATTACATATACCCTGCAAAAGGAATGGGCTCAAACGGTTTGCCAGCATCCAGATAGTACCAATATTTCTGTTCCCCACCCGCAATGGAAGTGCGTACATATTTCTAAGGCCGGTAGACTTCCATAATTTGGCATAATCAGTACCACTTCTTAATTCTTCTTCCACATTAAACATAATCCCTTCCTGACTTGCAAAAACCCTGGCTGTATAGTTCTCGTCTACTGTAATCTTATTCGATTGCAGTTTAGCATAAGTTTCTTTTTGGTTGCCGAATAGACCCGGATTAAACATAAATGCTGACATATGTACCCCATCATCATCAATCACCCTTATCATTGCCAGTTGGGTATTCATAGTCTTATCCAGGACAGTAGTAATGGCTGTCTGCAGATCCTGTTTCGTTCTTACCCTTGTTATATCCCTGCTGAATTCCAATAGAAAACTTTGCTCATCCTGTTTCCTGCTGATTTCCTGGTGAGCCATAATATTGGCCAGGGCAACAGAAATCTGGGCACAAATGCCTTGTAATATCTCAATTTTGATTTCTTCAATATTCAAAAGCAGGATCCCAAGATTGGTTTCGCCATTCCTCAAACGAATTCCGACAAAGTTTTTGAAACCAATTGCCTTCCAGTTCTGTAAATAGGAAACATTTATGCCCCGGGCGATTTCCTTTTCCACATTCAGCATTAAAGGAATAGAACAGTTTAATACACGGTCCTGTATGCCGTCGTTAATTGGATGCCTGGCAGTTATCAGGGCGTTTAATATCCCGGGATCAGGATCTTTGATACCGAGATCGAAAACATAAGGGCTCATGGTAGCCCTGTCTTCATTGATCAGGCGAATTACGTAACCCCCTTTCTGATTTAATTTGATAATAGCTATTCGAATTGCCTCAGCCAATTCCTCTTTCGTTTTCACTGTTGCCATATCGTTACTGAATTCAAGAAGGAAAGTTTTATCTTTTTCTTTATTCAGTATTTCTTCATTCTTGATAATATTGGATACGGCGCTTGAAAGCATTGGTGCAATACCCTTCATGACTCTTCTGAATTCACTACTAAAACCTTCGGGTTTATCGGTATAGGTATGAATAAAACCCATTGGTTTGCCTTCCTTCATCAATTTTGTCATTAATATCTCTCTTACGCCCCTTTCGTAGTTAACACGAAGAAAAGCAGGGCTGGTGGGAAGGTCCATTATTTCCTCCAGCACAAATGATTTGGGTTCCTCCGCCGATAATGCTGCCTGTGCAAATGGCTCATTCAATGTAAAATGGGATTTAACCATTTCCCCATATCTATCATGAGACCGGATCGGTGAACCCTCATTATCTAACAGAAATGGTATGTAGGTCTCTTCTTTGTAGTCAATAAGCGTAACAATGGAATGTGTTACATGAAACAACCCCTTGATGCGCTTTTTAAAAAGAACGATGAGATCATTTTTCTCCCGAACCTGGGTAATATCATTGCTTAATGCAAGCAGAATGTCATTTTCCGTTTTGTAATGCTCAACCTGTTCCTGAAGTGAAGGATTATTTTTAAGGCCGGTGTTCTTTTCAGGCTTTGCCAACCTGGCCTTTTCTTTCATCGCTGCGTTTTTCATGAAAAACGTTTTTGCAATTATTGAGGAATTGGTACATAGGAATGGCCCGGAAGTAAGAATTTTCAAAGGTAGATCAATTTCGGAAAATGTGATATTAAGTCAAAATAGGTTCTCATTCATACATTGAATACCAAAATTCTACACTGAGAACAATAAAAAAACTCCTGTAAAAACAGGAGTTCGTTTCGAATGATTGCTGTATTTAATTGAACCGATAAAATGACTGCTTAGTGATGACCATGGTCATGCCAACCATCATTCCCATCAAATCTCTCTACACCCTCTACATTCATTTTCAATGATGTAACCCTGTCAGTTGAACCGGTAATAAACAACAGTTTATTATCATGGCCGGCAAAAACGTTATTGGTTGCTCCATTGGTGGGAACATTGAATATTTTTTCACCTTTGGGATTAAAGGCTGTTACACCCAAACCGTTGCTGATATAAATATTCCTTTTCTCATCCATTGACATACCATCTCCTCCCATATCAATGAACTTCTTCATATTGGTCAGCGTTCCATTGGGTCTGATATCAAATACCCAGGTTCCACCCATATTATCTCCAGCCCATTTATTTACGTACAGTTTTTTACCATCAGGGGTTCCAACCACACCATTAGGCCATCCATCTGCATCCCAGCCTGCCATTGTTGTAACTCTTACCAGGTGATGACTTCCGGGAGCCAGGTAATATACATGCCCGCCTTTACCGGTTGCAGCCTGTTCGGAATGCGTAGGAGGCCATCCCTGCTGGCGAGGATCGCCAGCATCCCAGTATCCGCGGGGGAAAATGGGATCTGTAATATACATCCCTCCTGTAACAGGATTGATCCATACATCATTGGGACCATTCAGCAACTTGCCATTGTAATTTTTTGCAAGCACTTTGTGATTTCCCCATTTGTCAATACTCCATAATTCACCGTGCATATCAGCACAGGCGATCAGATTTCCTTTTTTATCAAATGCCATTCCGTTAGCACGGCCGGTTCCGGTAAGGAATAAGCTTATTTTACCAGAGAAAACATCCCAACGATATATTTTATCATTGGGCTGATCAGTAAAATATACATTTCCCCATCTGTCAACTGCAGGCCCCTCCGTGAAACCGAACCCTTTCTGAATGGTGTCCAGCTTACAATGGGAACTCGGTGAAACAAGACAATTGGGATCGAAAATTCCGAGGACATTTTTGCAGGCACACGAATTATGATGCCCATCTTCCCCGATAACTTCATCTGTTGAGGCAATTGGATCTGCTACCTTCATCTCTGTTTTTGTGCAGGAATAATAAGAAAGAGAACATAGCAATCCCAGGAAAAAGAATAATCTCCTTTTCATAAGCAAACAATTTTAATGTTTAAATAATTAATCCAAAAAATACCCTGTCGGATTTAACTTATCCGTCAGTTTTTTCTTCATAATTGCGTAGTGATGCTAGTTAACAGAAGTTCCGGAGTACCCAAAGCTTTGCAGAGCTTATACAAAGTATCCACTCCTCGAATCAAAAAACTTCCAAAAATGCTCACTGAAAAATCCTGTACAAGATTTTCTGATTTAAATGCTTGAAATTCCCCGGTTGTCTGGCACTTTACACAACTTTCCGCCTCACAAGCACTCAAATTTGATTTCATTAAGTTTGCAGAATACTGATAATGATATGAAATTCGTCCCGCGGATATTTTTAGCCCTACTCTTTTTCTCTACTCTTGGGGCCAAATCTCAAACAGCAGATGAGATCATCAACCGTTATATTCAATTTATTGGAGGCGCCCAAAACTGGGAGTCGATCAAGACTATAACTACCGCAGGTAATTACAATTACGGAGGCGTGGCATTCCCGTATGTTGCATGGTCAAAAGCGCCCAATCTTTATCTGTATGTTGTCACCTTTAATGGAAAATCATTCAGCCAGGCATACAATGGGCAGGTAGGCTGGCGCATTGACGGCTTCAAAAATGAAAAGACTAAAACCATCTTAAAGGATAAACAGGCTACGGCTTTGGCCAATGAGGCAGATGTAGAACTGGAAAGCATTTTTATCAATTATCGCCAAAAAGGATATACCGTGGAACTGCTGGGATCTGATAGCGTAAACAGCCGGCCATGCCATAAGATCAGGCTCCTCGCGAAAAGCGATACCACTGTTTATTATTTTGACCAAACCGATTTTTCCCTTTTGGAGAAACAGGCTGCTTCTAAAAACAGTGAGATGGATAAGGCTCCGATGGATATTTTTTACAGTGATTACCAGCTAACCGGTAAAATTAAACTGCCGCATAAAATAAACTGCACAACTGCCGGACAGCGTATTTTACTAATAACAGTTGATAGTGTGAAACTGAATGATCCAATTCCAGATAGCCTGTTTCAACCCTGAAATAATGCAGAATGGGTAATTATTCCTGCTACAATACAGGGAATTTTTAAACCTTATACTTTCAACGAAGGTTTACCTTAAATTTGCCGTCTCAGGATTATACCCAGAGGCCTTGCTTTGTTAATGAGACTTTCATTCTATTATTTGAAATAAATAATATATATAGTATGCGCCTCTATCTCCTATTATTTCCAGCCATCCTGTTGATGGTCAGTTTTGCACCTCCCAAAAAAAAGAAGAAGATCCTGGTCTTTAGCAAGACCGCGGGCTATCGCCACAAGGAATCTATTGTTGCCGGGAAAAAGTATATAATGGAACTCGGCAGCAAGAACAGGTTTGGAGTAGATACCACCGAAAATGCAGATGCTTTTACTCCCGAAAATTTAAAGCAGTATGCTGCTGTAGTTTTTTTGTGCACCACTGGTAATGTACTGAATGACCAGCAACAACAGGCTTTCGAACAATTTATTAAAAAAGGTGGAGGGTATGTAGGTACCCACTCATCAGCTGATACAGAATATGACTGGGCCTGGTTTGGCGAATTGAACGGCGCCTATTTTAAAAGTCATCCCAGACAGCAGGAGGCAGTTTTTAATGTGGTAGATCAAAATAACATTGCTACAGCCCATCTTCCCAAAGTCTGGAAACGATTTGATGAACTCTACAACTTCAAATGGATAGGCACTGATCTGCACATACTCATCACTATTGATGAGAACAGTTATACTGGAGGTGCCAATGGAGATGATCACCCAATGGCCTGGTACCATGATTTTGATGGTGGCAGGGCTTTTTATACTGCATTGGGGCACGACAATAAATCATGGGAAGATCCCCTCTATCTCCAACACGTTCTGGGTGGTATTAAATATGCAATGGGCGAAAAGCCTGAAATAAAATCAATTGCCTCCGGCAAATAATCATTCATTCGATTTACATGAAAAAATATTCTATTATCGGCTTGCTGCTGCTGACCGTAATTATCTATAACTGTAGCCAACCAAAAAATACCTTACAGAATCAGGTTGGGAATCCTTATCCCATCCGCACCTTTGATTCTATTCCCTCCCTGGAATACTTAAGTCCAGAGGCCAGTTTAAAAACCTTTAATCTGCCAAAAGGCTATCATCTGGAACTGGTGGCCAGTGAACCTATGATCAAAGAACCGGTAGCTATTGCCTGGGATGGAAATGCAAGAATGTATGTTGCAGAAATGCTCACCTATATGCAGGACGCTGATGCAACTGGCGAACAACGCCCCTTCAGCCGCATTTCACTGCTGGAGGATACCAATAATGATGGAAAAATGGACAAAAGCAGCATTTTTATCGATAGCCTGCTATTGCCAAGGATGATCCTCTGTGTAAATCATGAACTGCTGGTTAATGAAACAAATACCATCACAATCAATGCATACAGAGATACCAATGGTGACGGTAAAGCCGATCAGAAAAGGACGGTTTTTCAAAAAGATGATTATCGCCTTCTCGATGCAAATATGGAACACCAGCGTAGCGGGCTCGACTGGAATCTTGATAACTACATATATATAACTTACGACCCGGTCAGGTTCAAATATAAAAATGGGATGATGGTGGCAGACTCCATTTATTCAGGGCCCGGAGGCCAATGGGGAGTTACCCATGATAATTATGGCCGCCTGTTCTTTAGTAATGCCGGTGGAGAAAGTCCTTTGGTAAGGGTTCAGATGAACCCCTCCTATGGAGCTCTGGACGTTCCAGACCAGGTCAATAATGATTTTCAACAGGTGTATCCTATTATGGCTACACCAGATGTGCAGGGTGGTTTACCCCGCCTTCGTGCGGATAGTACCCTGAATCATTTTACAGCCTCCTGTGGTCAGTCCATATACCGTGGTAATACATTGCCCAGAGACCTGATAGGTGACTATATTGTTTGCGAGCCCGTTGCCAGGATCATACGCAGGGCAAAAGTCATTGACTTACAGGGTAAGATCATCGTTCAAAATGCATATTACCGCCAGGAATTCATTGCTTCCATTGATGTGAACTTCAGACCTGTAAACACTTACACCGGCCCTGATGGAAATCTTTATATAGTAGATATGCACCGGGGAATTATCCAGCAGGGTAACTGGACAAGACCGGGTTCTTTTTTGCGAGGCAAGATAGACCGGATGGGTATGGCCAAAAATACAGGGCACGGCAGAATTTACAGACTTGTTTATGATGGCTTTAAACAAGGTGAGCAACCTAAAATGCTGGATGAACCAGCCAGCAAACTGGTGACTTATCTTGACAATAAAAACGGCTGGTGGAGAGATAATGCGCAAAAGCAAATTGTTCTGCTGGGTGATAAATCAGTTGTTCCCACATTAAAAGCTATATTCCGCGGAGAGCAGGCAAGCCTGGCTGCACCTCCCTCACACCTTGCGCGTTTACATGCGCTTTGGACACTTGAAGGCCTGGAGGCCATTGACCATGAAATTTTATTTGCTGCACTAAAGGATGAACATCCTCAGATCAGAAAAGCAGCCATTATATTATCAGAACCATTCATTAAAAAAGATGATGCTGAAGTAATGGCCCGTGTTGCTGATCTGAAAAATGATGCCTCTGCTGATGTTCGTCTTCAGTTGTTTTATTCTCTTTACAGTATTAAACCTTCCCAGGGAACTGCGCTCGCCCAGGGATTGCTGGCAGCTAATACAACAAATGATATTTTCCTGGCTTCGCAAAAAGCCATGGATCGCAATAATGACATCAGGGTTTATGGGAACAGGCTGGCTGGTCTGCCCGCAGAAGAAAGAACTTCAATACTGGCAGGATCAGCTGTTTTCAATGCGCTATGCGTTACCTGTCATGGTGCTGGTGGAAAGGGCCTGACTGTTGCAGGGTCATCTTCACTGGCAGCTCCGATACTGGTGGATTCAAAGAGAATTAGTGGTGACAAAAATAATTTGATAAAGATCATAATGCATGGACTGACCGGCCCGGTTGATGGAAAGGAATATCCGTCTGTAATGCCCTCACTGGGCGCTAATTCTGATGAATGGGTAGCATCAGTAGTTAACTATGTTCGTTATGAATTTGGAAATGCCTATCGCCGCTTTCGCAGGCCTGGTGATACAACCAGGATAGCTGTCTCCAGTGCTGATGTGGCAGCTATCAGGAGCCAATATGCAAAAAGAACTGATCTCTGGACACTGGCAGAACTGGAATCTGGTGTGGCTGCAACACCTGCTGTAGACAGTGTTTCAAAAACAACCGGAATTGCTTCCGCAAAAAAAACCACTGCCAAACCTGCTGCTACACCAAAGAAAGGAAGCTATGCATCTGTACAGAAACTCCTGCTGAAGAATACCTGTCTATCCTGTCATAATCCAACAAAGAAGGTGATCGGACCTTCTTATGAGGAAATTGCCAAAAGGAAATATACCGTATCGCAGATCGTACAACTGATCCAAAAACCGAATCCTTCCAACTGGCCAGGGTATGCTACCAAAATGCCTTCCATGGCCCATGTACCTAAAACTGAATTAACCCAGATCGCAACATGGATTAAATCGCTTAATCGGCCAAAATAATTCCCTGAGTAGAATAGAGCAGTATATCCTGAAAAATCACCAGGCAGTAAAAAATAACTGTACATTTAACAATTGTAAATGTTACAGTTATTTTTTTTTATTTAACCAGTATTGATTTATGAGGAGAATAATCTTTCTGATTGTTGCTGCATTATTTCAACATTCTCTTATTGCGCAAAAAGCCAAAAATCCAATCCTCTTTGCTGACGTTCCTGATATGTCCATAGTTCACGTAGGCAATACTTATTACATGAGCAGTACTACCATGCACATGAGCCCTGGAGTACCTATCATGAAATCAAAGGACCTGGTAAACTGGAACCTGGTTAGCTACGCCTACGATACACTTGCTGACATGGATGAATTGAATCTGACCAATGGCAAAAGCACTTATGGCAGAGGCTCATGGGCTAGCAGCATTCGCTATCATAACGGCACTTTTTATGTGTCCACTTTCGCTCAAACAACTGGCAGAACCCATATTTATACAACAAAGAACATAGAGAAAGGCCCCTGGAAAGCAATCAGTTTCAGGCCATCCTACCATGATAATTCATTATTCTTTGATGACGATGGTCGAATTTATATGATCTACGGTGCGGGCAAACTCAAAATTCTTGAATTGAATAATGATCTGTCCGGGATCAAACCAGGCACTACAGAGCAGGTCCTTATTGAAAATGCCAGCCTTCCTTCAGGAACAGGACCGGGCTTGCAGGCCGAGGGTTCACAATTATTCAAATACAATGGAAAATATTATCTGTTCAATATTACCTGGCCCAGAGGCGGCATGCGGACCGTTGTTATTCATAGAGCAGACAAAATTACCGGACCTTATGAAGGAAGGCTTGGCTTCCAGGATCTGGGCGTTGCACAGGGAGGAATGATTGATGCGCCTAATGGAGACTGGTATGCCTACCTCTTCAGGGATTTTGGATCTGTTGGCCGTATCCCCTATCTCGTACCCCTAAAATGGGTGGATGGCTGGCCTGTAATTGGAGTTAATGGGAAGGTTCCTGAATCATTGGACCTACCGGAAAGTAAAGGATTGATCCCTGGAATAGTGCATTCAGATGAATTCACTCGCAGGAAAGGTGAAGCTGCATTGCCGCTCGTTTGGCAATGGAATCATAACCCCGATAATACGCTCTGGTCTGTGACTGAAAGAAAAGGCTTTCTCCGTCTTAAAACCGGCAGACTGGATACATCATTTTTATTAGCGAGAAATACATTGACCCAAAGAACTATCGGACCTGTATGTACAGGCAGCACTTCAATTGATCTATCAAATATGAAGGAAGGTGATTTTGCCGGTTTATGTCTCCTGCAAAAAAATTATGGCCTCCTGGGAGTTAAAGATAGTGTGGGAAAAAAATATGTTATCATGATCAACGCCTCTTCTGGCAGGCCAGAACAGGTAACAACCATTCCTGTAAATCAAAACAGGATATTTCTCAAAGCTCAATGTGATTTCACCGATAAAAAAGACACTGCTCATTTCTCATACAGCCTTGATGGCAAATCCTGGACCTCTATAGGCAACCAGCTAAAAATGACCTACACATTACCCCATTTTATGGGCTATCGTTTTGGATTATTTAACTACGCAACTGAAAATACAGGCGGATATGCAGACTTTGATTATTTCCACATAACCGCTGAAATACCAGAAAAGAAATAAGAAAATTAACCCTGGTCACCATCAGGTATAAACAAGATCCCCGCAAAAATGCGGGGATCTTAAACGCAACAAATAAGCCCCAAGGCGGGAATAGATAACACTTCCACCTAATTTGAGGAACCTTCGTGTTTCAGATTCTGTTCAAGAATTGAAATGTATTTCTTCGCATTATCATTTTGAGGGTCTAATTCCAGTATCCTGTCAAAATACCCTATTGCTTCTTTATAATCCTTTTCAGTATTGGTCTCATAGGCGGCCAGGTAGGAATAAGCTTCCAGCATCCACTTCTTACTTGTGGAATTAAGCGTATCATCGGCTATCATGGTCACCAATTTTTGATAAAACGGAAATGCCAGTCCCTCTGCCAGCGTGGAATCAAAGGCAGCATTGCTACTGGCACGCCAGAAATATCCGAAACCCTGATCTCGAAATTTTTCTGTATAAAATCCAAAAACGT
>CAMLGP010000019.1 GCA_946479535.1 uncultured Bacteroidota bacterium | reverse complement strand
GTATCGGACATCCACCTCGGAACCTATGCCTGCCATGCTGCCGAATTTCTTTCCTATCTAAAAAGCATATCACCGCGTCTGCTCATCCTGAATGGAGACGTTATTGACGGCTGGCAATTCAGCAAACATTATTTTCCAACAGCACATATGGCGGTAATTCAGGAAATATTTCAATTACTATCCGAAGGAACAAGGGTGATCTATGTTACCGGCAATCATGATGAAATGCTTCGCCGGTATTCAGACCTGCAATTGGGGAACTTCCAGCTAACTGATAAGGTAGTGGTAGAGATCAATGGCAAGATGACCTGGATATTTCATGGTGATGTATTTGATCATGCCAATACCGGCCTTGCCAAATGGTGGGGAAAGCTGGGAAGTAATGGATATGCAGTAATGCTGGCCTTTAACCGCTTCATCAACTGGATCATGAAAATGGCGGGAAAAGAAAAAATATCGCTGTCTAAAAAAGTAATGGAACAATTCAATAAACGCTTTGTAAAGATCTCAGCGTTTGAGAACAAGATCGCCGAATTGGCCATTGAGAAGAATTATAATAGTGTGATCTGCGGACATATTCACCAGCCTGGCAAAAGAGTGATCACAACGGATAAAGGATCTGTTAACTATCTCAATTCTGGCGACTGGGTAGAGCATCTCACCGCCCTTGAATACTACAACAACGACTGGCATTTATATAAACATTCAGCATCCACCATTGAAAAAGAAAGGGTGAGTTTCCGGAAACCTTTGCCACAGGTCATGACAAATGAAATTGGAATATACCTGCATTCACTAAACCCACATTCGGCAATAATATGAAGTTGTATTTAATAACCACACAATCCACTATTATATGAAGATACTTTATGCTGTACAGGCTACCGGGAACGGACATATCAGTCGTGCAATGGAACTCTATCCCCATTTAAAAGAATACGGAACCGTTGACATGTTCCTGAGTGGCGCCAATTGTTCCCTGGCAATGGATCTTCCTGTTAAATTCCGGAGTAAAGGTTTAAGCCTTCATTATACCTGTAACGGAGGAATGGATTATCTGCTGATGCTAAAAAACTGGCAGCCATTGCGGCTTCGCCAGGAAATCCGTGATCTTCCAGTAGAAGATTATGATCTTGTCATTAATGACTTTGAATATATTACTGCGGCTGCCTGTGCCAAAAAGAAAATACCATCCGTGAATTACGGTCACCAGGCCAGCTTTTTTTCTTCACTGACCCCACGTCCTGCAAAAAGAAATAGCACAGGAGAGTGGATATTAAAAAACTATGCAAAGGCCAGCCGGTATGTTGGTCTCCATTTTCATCCCTATGATGATTTTATTTTTACTCCTGTTATTAAGAAAGAGATTCTTGAAGCAGAACCAACAGACAAAAAGTATATCACGGTCTATCTTCCCTCCTGGTGTGAACCGCAGTTAAAAAAAATATTCCGGGAGTTTACAGACTATAAGTTCCAGATCTTCTCCTGGCAAACCAAAGAGCGGGTAACAGACAGGAATATGACCTTCCTTCCTGTTGATAAGAAACTCTTCAATCAAAGCCTCATCCATTGTACCGGCATCATTACAGGCGGTGGATTTGAAACACCGGCTGAAGCGCTCCATCTTGGGAAGAAGATCATCAGTATTCCCATTCGTGGGCAATATGAGCAGCAATGCAATGCTGCAGCGCTGCAGCAAATAGGCGGCCTCTGCCTTAAAACAATCGATGATAATTTCTCCGATCAATTCTACGAATGGATCAATAACCCAACCACTCCCAAAAAGGATTACAGTCAGAGTATTCCCAATTCTCTCAACCATGTTTTTTCCGGAAAGGCGCAGCTTGTTCAGGAAATGGCGCTCTCTACTGAATACGATCTGCTCACCTGATTTATGGTATTGCCGGGCAATAAAAAAACCATCCCTAAGCTGTCCTCTTCAGGGATGGTTTAACTGCATGAGATTGCTTGCGATGGAATTGCCACTAACCCATCAAGCAAATTAGAAACGACGATGTAGGAAAGAACTGATGTAAAGATGAGGCCCCAGTGTTAACCTGTTATTAGGCGAGGGTTAACTATAGGTTAAGAGTAGGAAATGTGGGAAACGTGTTTGTAGTCTGGCAGCTAAAAGCCATTAGCCGTTAGCTATTAGCTTTTAGTAAGATGTACTCCAGACTAACGGCTAATAGCTAACGGCTAATGGCTTTTATATTTAAATAATTAATTATCGTATCTGGTCCAGCCTTTCCACCAGTTTGCGTCAGCACCACCTGGGTTGATAGCACCACGGAAAGTAACCTGTGTAAAACCTCCGAGTTTAGGATCTGTAAAAGAAGCTCCTGAAGCCAGGGGAGATGTACCAAAGGGTGTAGGATCAAAGCTGGCAGCATTGAAAGGATTTACCATTTTGGCATCAGATACATTAGTAAGGATGCTGTTACCAAAGTGAGGATTAGTGAACCATGTGGTTACATCGGCAGTTGTGTAGCCAGAAGGAGTTGTTGTGTTAGGTGCATATTTAACCGCCGTTTTACAACCGGCGATAATGCTATTGCGGATACGTAATGAACTGTCTGCAATATTCAGCTCTACATATCTTCCCTTGCTGCCATCAATCAATACCCCTGTTGGCCATCCCAGGAACACAGAGTTGAAGATGGAGATAGCTGAGTTGCGGCGTATTTGAGCACCGGCAAGGTATAAACTGCTCCCATTGTTGTTCAGTGTAGCAAGGGGGCCGATAGCAGTTACGTTACTAAACACAGCTCCTGTTTGCGGATTTAATGCTGATCCGTTTGCGTCATTGTCACTTTCGAATGCCTCAGAGTTGGAAAGGTCAGCGATCAGTGAATCGCGAACGATCAGACCAAACTGAATTTTACCGCGGAAACCATTATCTGTATCGAAATCATCGTCCTGTGTTTTATAAGCGATGAGGTATTTACAATCTACAGAACCACCAAACCATTCATAGGCATCATCCTTTGCATAGAATGTTTCAATGTGATCGATCACAGTTCCTTTTCCTACACCACCCATGGTAAGGCTGTTGATCTCCTTATCAGGCAGGAATGCAAAACCAGCATACTCAATACGCACATATTTCATGATACCGCTATTGTCATTATCATCCGTACCGCCATACAAACCATCTCCGTCTGCATTGTTTACACCACCTTCAATTTCACCCACACCGGCTGTTCCATTGAAAGAAGCATTGGTCAGTGCCTTACCGAGCAATACTATACCAGCCCAGTCACCACTACGGGGATTTGGTGAATTGGAAGTAAATACGATTGGTTTATCAGCAGTTCCCTCAGCAATGATCTTAGACCCACGAGTGATGATCAACCCTCCGATAGGGTCCAGATAAGAACCTTTAATAACTGTACCAGCTTCAATTGTGATCTTTGCATTGTTCTTTATATATACCAATCCTTTCAGGACATATATATTCTTTGCACGAAGCACAGTATCACTGGTGATCTTGCCTTCCAGTGTGATGGTTGTTCCGTTGTCACTACCACCGCCGTTATTGCCGCCGCCTCCGTTATTGTTAGTTCCGTTATTATCTACAACTAACTTACGGCAACTTCCCAGGGCTATTGCAGCTACAAGGGCAAGTGTGAGGAAATGTTTCATTTTATCTTGTTTAAAATTTTTAATTATTTGAAATTATAGCTGAAGGTTAAGCTGATATTGGTTCCGTACAGACGGCTGATGGCAACAGCATCTTTAGATTTCTCAAACTTGTCGTCTGTATTAATATCATGATAGAAAATGGCTCTCTTGTTGATGATATCCTGGAAATTCAGTTTAAGCTCCCCTTTGTTCTGCATGAGTTTCTTTGCGATCTGAAGGTCAAGCAACGGCCTGGAGTTTTCCCAGATTGCTGGCACCTGCTCATTACCTACCAGCAAGATCCTTCTGCCAATCTGATTAAAGAGTACAGTTGTATTCAATCCCAGTTTTTCAATGTCATAGTTAAGTCCAAGGTTGATCACGTAGGGTGATTGCCCCTGCATTGGACGATTCAGAGTTTTTTCCTCGTCTTTTACTCTGTTGTAGATATAAGAGAGATTACCCTGGAAAGTGAAATTCTTAAGTCCGTCTGCAAGCGCATCCAGCTTCTTGCGGAATTCAGCTTCTACCCCAAAACTGGTTGCCTGTTTGGCATTGAGGAAGTTAAAGGTGCTGGTAGCAACACCGCTCTGGTTGAAATACTGCTCAATGGGGTCCTGGAAGTATTTATAGAAAACGCCCAGTGATATAGTTTCTCCTGAGCGGGGATAGATCTCATAACGCAGGTCAGCATTGGATACTTTAGTGCGTTTAAGTGTTGGGCTGCCCAATACTGCAGCATTCAATTCAAAATCAAAGAAGGTAAATGGCGCCAGTTCCCTGAACTCAGGACGGATAATAGTCTGGGAACCTGATAAACGGATATTCTGTTTGGAATTAACCTTATAGGTAAGATTTACACCTGGTAATACATCTGTCTTTTTAGTACGTACAAAACGGTCATCACTGGTCTTTACACTACCGATCAGCTGATCGAAATTTTCAACTCTTGCACCCCATACCAGTCTCCAGTTTGTTCCGAACTCATTATCAAACTGCAGGTATCCCGCATTCAAAATAGAGTTGGCGAGGTAACGGTATTTATTGCTTCCGATCTCATCAAAACCGAATTTGTTCTTTTCTCCATTCACACCAAAATTGCCCGCATCAAATACAACTGATTCTGGTTGTAATCGAAGGCTGGGGTTATCAATTGGCAGGTAGATAGAGAAAGGACGTGAATCAAAGAGACGATCCTTTACCTGGAAAAAATAACCACCTTTAATAGTTTGTTTTCCACCCAATGCATTGAAGGATTTGGAAAGATCGCCACCTGCGGTATAGATATAGTCGTTCAGGTTTTGGTAGAAGCGGCTTCCTGATTTTTGAGAAAGTGTTCCAGAGATCAGCAGCATATAAGGCTGATTGGGAGCATCTTTTTTCTGATTGTATTGTATGCGGCGTTGATCTGGTACGTATTGATCAAGAATATTGAAGGCGCCATACCAGTTCAGTTTCCAGTCGTTCTTACTGCCAATAGTGTGTTCACCTTTGATCTGGGCGTTATAATAGATGTTTGATTTGAAGGCCAGTTCTTTTGCGCGGATGTTTTGACCGTTTACCGGATCAGCTTCATAATCATAACCTGTACGCAGGGTGCTGTAATCACTGGAGTTTATGTTCAGCAAATTCTTTACGCTGATCTTGTTGCGGTTGTTGAACTGGAAGCTCAGTGTTCCAAAGGCTCCAGCCAGTACATCCTGGGAGTATTTATTATTGAAATAATCGAAGAGGATATCAGCCTGTGAATTATCGATGCTGAAGAAACGGTTTTCAAATTCCAGGTTACGAACGCTGAAATTATAAGTAGCCCCGAAGATGCCACCCAGTTTCTTTTGCCCTTTAAAGCTTTTATTGAACCCACCGCTGATCTGTGCACTTGTATTTAACTGAGCAGGTCCTTTTACAACATCCCAGTTGTTACGGAATAGGGTGCCATATCTTGCCTGGGCACCTGGATCAGCTTTCAGGGAAAGGAAATCAGCGCGTACAGGCATTGCACCTGGAAGAGCTCTTGATTTATCATCCAGTCCCAGCCAGTCGTACTTACCACCAGGATTGCGATAGAAATCTTTGCCGATTGTGTTGGTATTAAAACCTGTTCCTATTTGCACATTGAAGAAACCAGTTGAAGGGATGTCTTTTGTATTTACCTGCACCAGGCCACCTGCCCACTCACCGGGTAATTCAGGAACAAAGGCTTTATTGATAATAATATTATCAACGATGCCGGAAGGGAAGATATCAAAGGAGAATGTTTTGCGGTCAGGTTCTGTACTGCTCAGCAGAATGCCATTCAGCATTGCCTGGTTATACCGGTCTGCCAGACCTCTTACGATCAGGTATTTTCCTTCCTGGATAGAAGTACCGGGAGTACGCTTCAACACCTCACCAGTGTTTTTATCTGGTGAGCGGCGAATGCTTTCAGCAGAGATTACGGAAGCTACTGTATTCGTATTCTTCTGAAAGGAAATGATAGAAGCAACGGATTCCAAACGGGCCGAGTTACGACGTCCGGTAACAACTACATTTTCACCGGAGGTAGCTTTTATTTCAAGTACTATATTAAGTTCATTAACCTGATTGCTTAATACTTCGGCATCTGTGATGGTTTTGGATTCATAACCAACAGCTGAAACCTGGAGTTCATACTTTTTACCTGTTTCAAGAGTTAATACATAGCGTCCATCAGCATCTGAAGAGGTACCGCCTGCACCAGCTATTTTGATAGAAACACCTGAAAGAACTTCATTCTTTGAGTTAGTAATCCTGCCTGTAAGTTTAGCTGATTGCTGTGCCTGAATAAAAGAAAAAGAGATAATACCAATAGTGGTTAAAAAGAGCCTTCCCAGCCTTCGTGTCATAACAGTTATTTCCGGCAAAGGAACTGCTACAAGATTATCGGCACGTTACGCCAATGTTATCGAAATGTGACTTGAATGTTACGGAATTGTTACCTGCCTTCTTAAAACCTGAACTGAAGGCGGGCAGTGAAGAGATTATCTTTAATATCACCTGTGTAGCCGGCCAACAGGGTCTTTTCGTTGGTAACAATTTCGTAATACAGCACCAGCTTGACATTGGTCGTTAACTGGCGCACAAACCCCAGGCCAAGAGTAGAAAATTTGATATCTCCTTCAAAAAGACTCGTGCCTGGTTTCCCTATTTCCTTACCTGATACCCTGGTATTGGGATCATACCAGTCATATTTTACCATTAACTGGTTTTTGGAGTTGATTATATCCTGAAGAAAGTAAAAGAACGCTCCATTGAAATCCCGTACATAAGTAGGCACAATTGGTAAAGCCTCCGGATTGGCAGTAGTTTTTGTGGTTCCAGACTGTTTACCCCTCCAGTATTCTGCCCTCCATTCCGTTACTCCCCAGTTATGGAACCATTTTAACTGAAGATCGGCTCCATAGTAATGGCGGGGTGCAGTTTTGCCAATATTGGAAAGAGAGGAGTCCACAGTGAATGAATTATCGCCAGATGGTAATTTCTGTATGCTGTATTTATATTTTGACAGCTGCTCCCATCCCCCATATAATATTGAAAGTCCTCCACTCAATTCAACCTGTTTTTTGCGTACAGGTTTCAGGGTAATTCTTCCTATCAGGTCCCTCTTACTGTCATAATCCGTTGTGGAGGATAGGCCGGGGCCATTAAATAGGCCCACATCCACTTTAATAAAGTGCAGGTGACCGTCCTTTACAAAATGATTGTGGTCATCTTTTTTCTGCGGATCATAGGAAACCATTACTCCAAGGTCTCTTTCTGAAGGAAGAAGTATCTGGGACATTCTTCCCCGTTCGGGGGTTTCCCGGTAAGAAGAAGACAAATTTACCTCATAGCCAAAAGGCCTTGCAAAAACTCCTGTAGTGAGCGAAAAATTGTTCTTTTTGGTTTCAAAGATCCGCATGAACATATCTCTTACGCGAACAGAACGCTCGGTGGCATCAATCTGAAAGGTAAAAAGAGCCTTGGGTAGGCCCTGATGTGAAACAGCCAGGTAATCCATTTTCATACGGGCTCTTCTCAACATGAAGCGGGAATTGGAATGTTCTGAAAAATCCCCTCCCCCAAAAGTCTTTGCCCCTTCTTTACTGATAACCTGGAATTGTGACTGGAGATATCCTGAAAAACGGAGATTTTCAAACCTTTTGATAACAGGCCTTACTGTATCCTTAATAAATAAGGAGGTATCCAGCTCTGAAAGAAATCGCTGGGAATGGGCTGAAGACACAAACAGGAAGGTAGAAAAGAGAAAAAAAACGATGATGGAGACCCGCATAGATCTGGATTCAAAATTGGAGCGCAATATAAAATCTTTGTTACATCAATGTTACCTTAATTTTACCTGTATATTAATTTATTATTAATTCTGCCTATTTTGGCAGGCCTCCTGATCCTACCCTTAATTTCGCAACCAATCTCCTACAGCGGACCAAAAACCGGTATGATAGGGGTACAAATAAACAGCTATGGCAACAAATTCCTTTCTGAAGATCTTTATGCCAAAGAACAGGGTCTTCTTCGAACTCTTTGAAAAAGTGGCAGATAACGTGGCCAAAATGGGTGTTATCTTAAAAGATATTGTAGCGGAGCCGGACTTTGATAAACGCGCCTCCCTGATCAGCCAGGTTGAAGACCTGGAACATGCCAATGATGAGCTGACCCATAGCGTCTTTACTGAGCTGGGGCGGAATTTCATTACCCCCTTTGACCGGGAAGATATCCACCTGCTGGCAACCGCCCTGGATGATGTGGCAGACTATATATATGCATCCGCTAAAAAGATCAATTTCTACCGCGTTAACCCCAATGATATTGGGATGCAAAAGATGGCAGAGCTTATAGAACAGGGCGCCAACCATGTACGCACTGCCGTGGTTGAATTGAGGGATATGAAGAATATGAGAAATATTACTGAAGCACTGGTGAAGATCAACAGCATCGAAAACCAGGCAGATGATATATTTGATATGAGCATTGAGCGACTGTTTGCCACCGAACCTGATGCCAAAGAAGTGATCAAGAAAAGAGAGATCTACCAGGTTATGGAGATCGTCACAGATAAGTGTGAAGATGCCAGCAATGTGATTGAATCTATTATTATCAAATACGCCTGATTGAATGGCAGCCTGCCACACCATTCTCATTACGAAATAAATATATGACACCGTTCCTCATTGTTATCATAGCGCTTGCATTGATATTTGATTATATTAACGGTTTCCACGATGCTGCCAATTCCATTGCTACGGTTGTCTCCACCAAAGTATTGACACCATTCCAGGCTGTGCTGTGGGCCGCGCTTTTCAACTTTGTAGCCTTCTTTATATTCAAGGATCATGGCGTGGCGAATACAATAGCCAAAACAGTAAAATCAGAATTCATTACTCTCGGAGTTATTTTTTCAGGTTTAATAGCAGCGATCATCTGGAACCTGTTTACCTGGTGGATGGGAATTCCTTCTTCTTCCTCTCACACTTTGATTGGGGGTTTTGCCGGAGCTGCCATTGCTCACTCAGCCAGTTTTGGTTCGGTAAATTCAGGCCCTGTTATTCAAATCGTAAGTTTCATTTTCCTGGCGCCGCTGCTAGGTATGATAATGGCATTCGTTATTTCACTCTGGTTCATCAATTCTTTCCGAAAGGGATGGGGACCGAAAGTATTCTCTACTTTTATTATCCTTTTAGTGGCTTATTTCCTTGCAACCCACCTGGAGACAGATCCAGCCAAACTAAAATCACATTATACATCCTATTTGTTGCGAGTTGTTTTTCACTCTCAGAATTTTAAATGGATACTGCTTTCCCTGATCATATTGATCATTGCTGTATTCTCCCTCTATCTCAGCACCCTGAATGCCAACCGTGCCAATGCATGGTTTAAAAGATTACAGCTGGTATCATCTGCGATCTTCAGTATCGGCCACGGTGGTAACGATGCCCAGAAAGTAATGGGGATCATTATGGCTGCTTTGATTGCATCTGACCCAACAAAATATCATCTTGATCACATGGTGTGGTGGGTGCCGCTAGCCTGCTATACTGCCATTGCATTAGGTACCATGAGTGGTGGCTGGAAGATTGTAAAAACAATGGGAACCAGGATCACCAAGGTCACTCCATTTGAAGGTGTGGCAGCTGAAACAGCGGGAGCTATTACTTTATTTGTTACGGAATCACTGAAGATACCTGTAAGTACAACACATACAATTACCGGTTCCATTATGGGGGTGGGTGCTACCAAGCGCCTGTCTGCCGTACGCTGGGGTGTAACTGTAAACCTTTTGTGGGCATGGGTATTAACAATACCTATCAGCGGTCTGCTGGCAGCCCTGGTTTATTATATCTTCCATTTATTCCATTAAGCATTAACCTCTATTGCGAAAAATTCCGCAATTTTGCACATAATTTTTATGGCAAAAATACTTGTGACAGGCGGTTGCGGTTATATTGGTTCCCATACGATCGTAGACCTTATTGAAAATGGATTTGATGTTATTTCAGTAGATAATAACAGTCACTCCAATCCTGCAATTCTTGAAGGAATTGAGAAGATCACCGGTAAAAAGGTAAAAAACTACCGGGTTGATCTCTGCAATTTTGATGACACCTTTGCGATCTTCCAGGAGAATACCAATATTGAAGGGATCATTCATTTTGCAGCTTTTAAATCAGTAGGTGAATCGGTTCAAAAACCGCTAGCCTATTTTGAAAATAATATCAATTCCCTGATCAATATCCTTAAATGTGTACAGGAATTTCATATTCCCTATTTTGTTTTTTCTTCTTCCTGTACAGTCTATGGCAATCCTGATCAAATTCCTGTAACGGAAAAAACACCACCCAAACCTGCTGAATCCCCCTACGGATATACCAAGCAAATGGGCGAGCAGATCATCAATGAATTCTCAAAGGGCACACCCGTACAAAGCATTCTTTTGCGGTATTTCAATCCGGTTGGTGCGCATCCTAGCATTCAGATTGGGGAAATGCCAATTGGCAAACCGCAGAACCTGGTACCAGCCATTACACAAACTGCTGCAGGTATTCTGCCCAGGATGACTGTATTTGGAGATGATTATGATACCAGAGATGGCTCCTGTGTGCGTGATTTCATTCATGTAAGCGATATTGCCAATGCACACACACTGGCGCTTCAGTATTTGATGGAGGGAAAAACCAGTGCGCGTTGTGAAGTATTCAACCTGGGAACGGGACTTGGAGTTACAGTGCTGGAAGCGATCCGTTCATTTGAAAAGGTCAGCAATGTAAAATTGAATTATGAGATCGGTCCCCGCCGCGCTGGCGATGTGGTTGCCATCTATGCAAATAATGATCTTGCCAGGCAGAAATTAGGCTGGAATCCCAAATACACCCTGGATGAAATGATGCTAACGGCCTGGCTTTGGGAACAGAAGCTGAAGGCAGACAGTACCATCTTTAGCAGTCAGCCGAAAGACCTCAATTAAATTTTTTGCAGCTACAGCAGTTACGCCGTTGTTGGTCTCCAGACCAACGACCGAAGTAAAGGAATGTTTCCTGGGCATGAGTTGTTAGTGCTCCCTGCCCCTATTAGGTTAGAAGGTGTTTTAAATTAGACAGGAAACACCAACAACGGAGAATTTATCCCCTCGCTATTCCTCTCCATTTACCCTCGAAACCCTTACTTTTGCCCTGCAAATTTTGAAATATGTTATTAAAGGAAATTCAACCAACTGGTAATAAGGATACACGTAGCGGTTTTGGTGATGGTATTGTTGAAGCAGCCCGGAAAAATGCAAATGTGGTGGCATTGACAGCTGACCTTGCCGGTTCACTGAAATTAAACCAGTTCATAAAAGAATTTCCTGAGCGTTATATCCAGTGTGGTATTGCTGAAGCTAATATGATGGGCATTGCAGCTGGCCTGACCATAGGAGGAAAAATACCCTTCACCACTACATTCGCCAATTTCTCTACTGGCCGTGTTTATGACCAGATCCGTCAGAGTATAGCTTACAGCGGAAAAAATGTGAAGATATGCGCATCTCACGCCGGTCTTACCTTGGGGGAAGATGGTGCTACTCACCAGATCCTTGAAGATATTGGTTTGATGAAAATGTTACCGGGCATGACCGTGATCGTTCCCTGTGATTATGCACAAACAAAAGCTGCAACAGAAGCTGTTGCTGATTACCAGGGGCCGGTATACCTGCGTTTTGGAAGACCTGTATGGCCCATCTTTACAACAGGTAAGCCTTTTACCATTGGGAAAGCGCAGTATTTTTCTGAAGGCACTGATGTTACCATTTTTGCCTGCGGACATCTGGTATGGCTAGCCATACAGGCAGGTGTCATTTTACAGGAAAAAGGAATAAGCGTGGAAGTGATCAATATGCATACAGTAAAGCCACTGGATGAGGAAGCTGTATTGAAATCCCTGCGCAAAACAAAATGTGCCGTTACTGCAGAAGAGCATAATATCATTGGTGGATTGGGTGATGCAATTGCGCAATGTGCAGCAAAGAATTTCCCGGTTCCCATTGAATATGTAGGAACAAAAGATACTTTTGGAGAAAGCGGTGTCCCCACTGACCTGCTTAAGAAATACGGCCTGGATACTCCAGACATTGTTGCAGCCGCTGAAAAAGTTTTACAGCGTAAAAAGAATTAGATAAGATTGGGAAAAGTGCAATTTTGAAATTGGGAAATTGTGGTTTAGTTTCCATTATTGGAATCAATTTCTTTATTTGAGATCAATTTCCCAATTTCGAAAATTCAAAGTTTCCCAATTCTCTTATGTCATTAACCGCAGCAACGGATACAGAATTATTGATCCAGTTTCGTGACCCCGGCACGAAAGAGAAGGCATATACCGCCATAATCAAAAAATACCAGGAGAAGCTATACTGGCATATCCGCCGGATGGTAGTTGACCACGATGATGCGAATGACGTTTTGCAGAATGTTTTTATCAGGGTCTGGAAGGGACTGGAGAATTTCCGTGAAGACAGCCAGCTTTATACCTGGCTTTACCGTATTGCCACCAATGAATCCCTGACATTTATTGAGCAGCAGAAAAAAAGAGGGGCGGTTAGCCTGAATGATGAGGACGCAGGCCTAAGCAATAAGGTTAGAGCCGATGAACATTTTGATTTTCAGAAACTTGAGTGGAAACTCCAATTGGCAATCCAGCAACTTCCTGAAAAACAACGTATTGTGTTTAATTTGAGGTATTATGACGAGATGCCTTATGAGGAGATGAGTAAAGTGCTGGAAACCAGTGAGGGAGCTCTAAAGGCCAGCTACCACCATGCGGTGAAAAAAATAGAGGATTTTATAAAAAACAATTAAACTTTTGGAAAAAACTGCCGTCTCAGATTATTAGAAGTATCCATGTCAACAAGAAACAACATATTAAATGAATTGAAGGAACTGGAGAGCAGCCTGTCTGGATTTTCCCTGATAAACACTTATCAGGTGCCTGACGGATATTTTGATGGCTTTGCTGCCAGGATGCTGAAGCTGGTGAAAGCAATGGACACCATGGATACACGTGAAGAGTTGTCTTTGTTATCGCCCCTGGTGAATGATATTGATCGGAACATGCCTTTTGCAATTCCTGCAAATTATTTTAATGGTCTTGAGAATAAAATAATGGAAGGAGTACTGGCAAGTGAAAGTGAAGAAGAGCTTGAAACGATGTCCCCATTACTAAGTGGTTTAAAGAAAAATAACCCTTACACTGTTCCAGCTAACTATTTTGAAGGTTTAGTAAATATTGCAAAAAATAATGAACCGCCTAAAGAAGCGAAAGTTATTTCGATAGTTACAAGAAAATGGTTCCGTGTTGCAGCAGCAGCTGTTGTGATCAGTTTCATAACTGTTGGTGCATTTCTCTTTACGCAAAAAGATACACTTAGT